>CAYZDH010000009.1:0-32447 GCA_964477025.1 uncultured Rhodospirillaceae bacterium
TCCATCTTCAATACCAACAAAACCCTCAACTTCAATCAAGAATATCTCACGGCTCGGCATATCAATCGTATTTGGAACAGAACTCAGGGCTATTGGATTAAAGCCTCCAGAAGTCAGCAGTTCTGTCAAACGCGAGCGGCTAATCGGATTAGAGGATTCGATGATTAGATAGCTTCCATCTTCGCCTGTTTCGACTGGCACCAAATCGGCGACGACCAGTGCTTCACCTTTTCCCTCGCGTCTATTCCCCCCAAATAAAAAAGGGAGCCGGGCGCATATGCGTACCTGTCGTCCATCGTTTTCGCAGCCGAGCAATGGCCACCAATCACCCTCATCAATTTGCGGTAACGGTATGATGCCGGCACCAGCAGCACCGTCAGCAACAGCTTGTATTATAGCACAAGGCGTTGCGTGACTGGTAAAATGCATTTGCGAACCAAAATGATCGCGCGCAATATCCCAATAAGTAGGATCATCGCCCACCCATACAGCAATCTTGAACTCGCCTTGCATCGAAACAAAAGTTGAAATCAACTCGCGCCAAATGCGTACAATAGCGCCACGCGGAAAATTACCATGATGCCGTTTCATCAATCGGCGTACTACTTCTGCCTCACGCCCAGGCCAAAATATTGGACCGCCAGATTCTTGCTTGGCTTCCTTAATGCGCGTGACTACATCGGCTCGGCGCATAATTAAATCATGCAGCGATTCATCGATGATATCGATCTCACCTCTAAGTTCATTTAGATTGTTGTTGTTTGCACCCATATCCGTCTTTTACCGCCAGTTTTTCCTCATAGCAAAGCCAAGCCGCGCGTTTATAACGCGCCAAGTCGTTAACCAAAAGAAAAGAAAACATTGCTAATTTTACCTCTTCGACATAGCTATCATGGAAATCGAAGCAATTGTCACTAGAAACCATCCTTGAAATGACGGATCCAACATCTTCTTTGAACGCAATAGCAAACGGAAATCTCCCTGGCCACCATGTCGAACTTGGGACAGAAATACCGCTGCGTTTGGATTCTGGCGCCTTTCTAGGTCCCTTTACTATTGCTTTTCAAACCTATGGCAAGCTCAACGCTGACAAGTCAAATGCTATTCTAGTTTGCCATGCTTTAACTGGCGATCAATATCCTGCCGAGCAACATCCGGTCACCAAAAAGGGTGGCTGGTGGGATTTAATGATCGGATCAGGTAAGGTAATCGATACGAGCCGTTACTTTGTAATCTGTTCAAATGTTCTAGGCGGATGCATGGGAACAACTGGCCCGAGCTCGATTGATCCCAAAAGTGGAGAACCGTACGGGCTGGAATTCCCCGTTATTACTATTGGCGATATGGTTCGAGCGCAAACCATGCTGATTGATCACCTGGGCATCGAGAAACTTTTCTGTGTCATCGGCGGCTCTATGGGTGCGATGCAAGTATTGGAATGGGCATCAAAATATAGTAACCGAATATATTCGGCTGTACCAATCGCAGGCGCACCGAGACACTCCGCTCAAAACATCGCTTTTCATGAGGTAGGGCGACAGGCGATCATGGCGGACCCAGACTGGTGCCAGGGAAATTATATTGAGCAAAAGAAACGGCCCCGCCGCGGGCTCGCTGTCGCCCGGATGGAAGCCCATATTACATATTTATCGGAACCCGCTCTTCACCGAAAGTTCGGTAGGCGGCTACAAGAACGTGATCAACTATCGTATGGTTTTGATGCAGATTTTGAAGTGGAGTCATATTTAAGGCATCAGGGAAGCAGCTTCGTGGAACGTTTCGATGCAAACTCTTACCTCTATATCACCCGTGCTATGGATTACTTCGACCTAGCGGCAGAACATAATGGCGTTCTAGCAAATGCCTTCCGTGATACCAACGTGCGGTTCTGCGTAGTCTCATTTTCCAGTGATTGGTTATACCCAACCAGTGAAAGCCGCGCGGTCGTGCACGCGCTAAATGCTGTTGCCGCCAATGTCAGCTTCCTACAAGTCGAAACTGATAAAGGCCATGATGCCTTTCTTCTTGATGAACCAGTGCTGCATAAAACACTCTCGGGTTTTCTTGATGGTGCCATTCGCCATAGTGGACTCAAACTATGATAGTTAGCCCAAACGTCAAACCATTGCGGCCCGACCTCAAAATCATTAGTGATATGATTGAGCCAAACAGCCGCGTCCTTGATATCGGATGCGGCGATGGCACCCTTCTTGCATATTTAGCAAACCAAAAGAATGTTGATTCCCGTGGGATTGAGCTTAGCCAAGAGGGTGTGAATGCTTGCGTCGCATTAGGTCTCTCAGTTGTCCAGGGAGATGCCGATACCGATCTGGCTGGGTATCCATCAGATGCCTTCGATTATGTTGTTCTCGGTCAAACATTGCAGGCGACGCGCAGTCCTAAGGATGTTCTGGAAACTCTAGTCCGGATCGGCCGACAAGCTATCGTCTCTTTTGCAAATTATGGTCATTGGCGGACACGTTTGTCACTGCTATTACGTGGCCGCCTTCCTATTCCAGCAGGTGAACATTTTGGCTGGCATGACAATCCTGACATCCATCTTTGCACGTTACTTGATTTTCTTGATCTCTGCGAAGAGCTCGGCTTAAAGATCGATCGGGGTTTGGCCGTTAACCGTCACAATCGCATTCGGATAATAAAAACGGGAAGCCACACTGCCAACCTAAACGGCGAACAGGCAATCTTTATGCTAAGTAGAGGATAGCAAAACCTATATTTTTTAAAGTACTGCTTTTTTTAATTTTTCTTAAAAAGACAACTACCCTCACCCCAATTAAAATAGCAGTTCAAGATTTTAATAAAATTGAGAGCCCTTTAGTTTGAATAAACTCTCCTCACCGAAAACCTTGTTACCCCTAATCTCCTGACCGATGGGCTCCCGGTGCAGCTGTTGTATATGTCCGTCGGCGCCTTCGCCCCGCCACACTATCAGACGTAGCCGCGTGAATAAGCTTAACCGCTTCAACTAAAAGTAAACCCGAAAATGTGGGAAAAATTCTCTGTCCGATTTGTTCCCATGCTCCAGCCGAAGCCGCTATTACGCCGGATCGGCTTGGCGGAACAAAGAGGGCTCTCTCAGTTCTACTCGGCGCGAAAAGCGTATCGCGCAGTAATCCGTTTAGTTGCGTTAGCGTAAAGGAATTACCTCGGCCAAACGGTGTACAGTCCAAACGTGCCCAAATCCCGCGCTGATTAGGTACTATTACGATAAGCCTTCCATTATCAGAAAGAATTCGCCAAATTTCCCTGAGCATCGGGCGCACCTGCTCGCTACACTCTAAAGCATGCACCAATATTATCCGATCAACAGAAACATCGGGAAGCGGAATTTCTGCCTCATCGCATAGCGTCACCCTTCCTGCCTCATTATGGGGCCAGTGGATTGCCCCCTGCGGCGCAGGCATGGCTGCAATCACTCTTTCGGCGTCTTCCTGAAAAGGTTTAATAAAAGGAGTCGCATAGCCCAGTCCAAATACTCTTTGGCCCTTCGTATTAGGCCAAACCTGCCGCACACGATGGCGGATAAGTGTCCTTACCGTTCGGCCAAGGCCACTTTCGTAAAATTCTCGTAAAAAATCGGCGTCATTCCACATATCAACAGCTTATCACAGTAAACACGCAAAAGGTCAGGCCGGTGTTGGCGCATGACAATCGCTTTGATAGGTTGCATTATTACATGATCGTGTGACTTAAGGAGAAATGTAATGTCTGACCTTGAAATTGAACAAATCCCAACCCGGACCGACAATTACGTATATCTGATCAAGGAATCCGGACAGGGTAAAGTCGGTGTCATTGATCCATCAGATGCTGACCCTGTAATCGAGACACTGGACCGCCTGGGATGGGAACTAACCCACATCATAAACACCCATCATCACAATGATCACACCGGCGGCAACCTTGAGCTAAAAGAAAAATATGGTTGTATCGTTGTTGGCCCGCTGGCTGACCACGACCGAATTGCTGGAATTGATATCGACGTTAAAGACGGTGATACTTATAGTTTTGGTGATGCCATAGCTAGGGTCTACGATACACCAGGCCACACCCGAGGGCATATCGCTTACTGGTTCGACGAGAGCAAGGCACTATTCTGCGGTGACACGCTGTTCGCACTCGGATGCGGCAGAGTATTTGAAGGTACATTCGAACAAATGTGGGACTCGCTCGGCAAGCTGCGTGCTCTACCTGATGATACAATGGTGTATTGTGCCCATGAATATACTCAGGCGAATGCTAATTTTGCTATCACCGTCGAAACTGGCAATCAAAAGTTGATGGAGCGAGCAGCAGAGATAAATTCGCTAAGAGCAGCAAACCAGCCGACGGTTCCGTCCTTGCTCGGGCTTGAAAAAGAGACAAACCCCTTCCTTAGAGCCGATATTAAAACCTTAGCTGAAGCCGTCGGGATGCCCTCTGCTAGTCCAGTTGAAGTATTTAGCGAAGTAAGAACCCGAAAAGATAGTTTTTGATCAAGAAGGGTGTGATTGAACTACGTTGGGCATTGGGATCAACCATCGTCCAGAATGGTCCAATAACCGGTATCAAAACTTAGCGCGATGAGATAATCAAGCAGAAGATAACTGATTAACAATAGCGAACTTGTGATGTAATGAGCACAACAACTAATCACGCGTGATGCACATGGCGATACCCATGCCGCCACCAATACATAGGGTGGCAAGACCTTTACTAACATCCCGCTTTTCCATCTCAAACATCAAGGTTGTGAGTACACGAGCTCCAGACGCACCAACCGGATGTCCGATCGCTATCGCACCGCCATTAACGTTTAACTTCTCTTCATCCCAGCCAAGATCCTTGCCTACGGCCAGGGCCTGAGCGGCAAAGGCTTCGTTGGCTTCAATAAGGTCAAGGTCATCAACAGACCAATTTGCTCTCTCTAGAGCCTTCCGGCTCGCCGGGATGGGTCCTGTCCCCATTATTGATGGATCAACACCTGCCTGCGCCCAAGACACGATCCGCCCTCTTGGCGAAATGCCGCGAGCAGCCGCTTCTTCTGCCGTCATCAGCACAAGTGCTGCGGCACCGTCATTAATTCCGGATGCATTCCCTGCCGTAACGGTTCCATCTTCAGCGAAAGCCGGACGCAAACCAGCGAGAGTTTCGAGCGTCACACCAGCGCGAGGATATTCATCAAGGTCTACAACGACATCACCTCTGAGAGTTTTTATCGTCACCGGTGCAATTTCATCTGTAAACCGGCCCGCGGTTTGAGCCGCCTCAGTTCGCTGCTGTGACCGCGCCGCGAATTTGTCCTGTTCTTCTCGGCTAATCTGCCATTGACTAGCAACATTTTCAGCTGTGCAGCCCATATGATAACCATTAAATGCATCCCATAATCCATCACGAATCATAGTATCGACCATTCCCGCATCGCCCATTTTTTTTCCATCGCGTAGATGCATACAGTGTGGCGCTTGGGTCATACTTTCCTGGCCTCCAGCAACAACAATAGAGGCGTCACCATTTTTAATAGCCTGAAAGCCGAGTGCAACCGTCTTAAGCCCTGACCCACAGAGCTGATTAACACAATAGGCAGGTATTTCTACTGGTAGCTTTGCAGCAATCGCCGCCTGGCGCGCCGGATTTTGGCCAGCTCCTGCCGTTAAAATTTGTCCCATAATGACTTCAGAGACATCTTCAGGTGCAACAGAAGCACGTTCAAGCGCAGCAGTAATTGCAATGGTGCCGAGTTCGGAGGCCGCCAACCCAGCAAAAACACCATTAAAACTGCCAACCGGGGTTCGCGCTGCGCTGGCAATGACAATATCGTTCATGGCTAAAACCTATCTTTGGAAACAACTCAGCCAGTTTTTTTATAATGCAGGCCAACTCAGCTGGCTATGGCTATCGGCGTTATACTGTTGAAATCTATCTCTATTCCTGAAACAAAACAGGCTCGAACTTAGGGGTAGTTAAGCACAATCAAGACCGATTTTCTAAATTTTTAAAAAATATGAAACCCAACGTCCCCGTTAATTCAACACAAAGGTTTAATCAATTTTGATTTACCGCATAGCCGACTGATTTAAGTGCCGAGGTGATCTCATCTAGAATAACTGGATCGTCAATCGTCGCAGGCATATTGTAGGGCTCGCAATCCGCAATTTTTTTCATTGTTCCACGCAAAACCTTGCCTGAACGGGTTTTCGGGAGCCGTTTCACTACGGTTGCTAACTTAAACGATGCTACCGGGCCAATGGTATCTTTTACCATCAAAACCACCTCATCAGCTATCTCGTTATTTTCTCGGTTAACCCCAACATTCAAAACTAGAAAACCCAGTGGCACTTGACCCTTTAATGCATCTGCCACGCCAATTACGGCGCATTCGGCAACATCTGGATGAGCCGCAAGCACCTCTTCCATAGCGCCAGTCGAGAGACGATGCCCTGCGGTGTTGATAATATCGTCGGTTCGTGACATTACAAAAACATAGCCATCCTCATCCATATAACCAGCATCTGCGGTTTGATAGTAACCAGGAAATTCTTTAAGATAGGCATCCTGATATCGCTGATCTGCATTCCACAACGTCAGAAGCGTTCCAGGGGGCAAAGGTAGCTTTGCAACAAGGGCTCCAATTTCTCCTGGTTTATTTTCATCGCCAGCTTCATTTAGAACCCGGAGGTCCCAGCCGGGAACCGGTTTGGTGGGAGATCCATGCTTAATGGCCAATTGTTCAATCCCCAAACAATTCGCCACAATGGACCAACCAGTTTCAGTCTGCCACCAATGATCTACCACAGGTACACTGAGATGATTTTCTGCCCACTGTAACGTGTCAGGGTCAGAGCGTTCGCCAGCCAAAAACAGGGCCTTTAAATGAGACAAATCATATTCCCTGACCAATTTTCCGTTGGGATCTTCCCGCTTAATTGCGCGAAAGGCAGTAGGCGCCGTAAACAATTTGGTTACCTTATGATCTGAGATTACTCTCCAAAACGCACCCGCATCCGGTGTTCCAACAGGTTTCCCTTCATATAAAACAGAAGTTGCCCCGACGAGAAGTGGACCGTAGACAATATAAGAATGCCCGACGCCCCAGCCAATATCCGACGCAGCCCAATAGACATCCCCAGCGCTCACGTCGTAAATGGCCCCCATCGACCATTTTAATGCTACTGCGTGGCCTCCATTATCGCGCACGACCCCCTTGGGTTGTCCGGTTGTCCCGGAGGTGTAGAGGATATAAAGAGGATCAGTCGCAGCTACCGGCACACAGTCATGCGGTTGAGCGTTGGCCGATGCATCATCCCAGTCGAGATCATTCTCTCCCATCGTGCAGCCCAGTGCGCTGCGTTGTACGATGATTGAACGATCCGGCTGGTGACTTGCCAAATTTAGTGCTTCGTCAAGCAGCGGCTTATATTCGACGATGCGGCCCGGCTCTAGTCCACATGAAGCGGAGACAACAATCTTGGGTTTAGCATCATCAATTCGAATTGCGAGCTCATTAGCTGCAAAACCACCAAAAACAACGGAATGCACCGCGCCGAGACGGGCACAAGCAAGCATCGCAATGACGGCTTCAGGTATCATCGGCATATAGATCACTACACGATCACCTTTAACAACTCCCTCACCTGCCAAAACGCCGGCAAATAGCGCTACACGATCCCGAAGCTCACGATATGTGAATTTTATAACCTGGCCTGTCATTGGACTGTCATAGATCATCGCGCACTGTTCAGCACGCCCGGCTTCGACATGACGATCCAACGCGTTATAGCAAGTATTCAATGTTGCACCTGAGAACCAGCGATAGAACGGCGGGCTTGAATCATCCAGAACCAAATCCCACTTCCGATCCCACTTGATGCCCTCTGCGGCTTCTCCCCAAAAGGAAACGCTATCTGTCATCGCTCGTTTATATGTACTATCGAACTCACCAGACATATTTTCCCCTATCGGTAATTTTTATTACTGAAAACAGAAGCCTTAATCGGTTTTAATAACGACAGAAGTTGTCATCCTCTAATTTCCCCCTAAAAGATAAAGCCCTCTATGGAAGCGTATATTTTTTATCATTGTAAGGCTCTGATGCCTGATAGTTCATCTTTTATTCGGAGTTTTTGTTTTTTGATTTCTGCGACGGTTTTGTGATCGGGTCGAGGACGGTTAAGTTCTTCACGGAGCGTATTTTCAAGTTTAGCGTGATGTGTTTCAAGTGAAGACTTAGCTTCGTCAAAAATCATATTGAACTCCCTATAAGTCGAAAACAGAATTCTTACATCTAGACACAGCTTGCGTGAATCACCAAGCCAGATTCCGGGGTATCCCCGTTCTAAAAAAGTTCAGTTCTGTCAAAGTTGACTGTGACAAAGAGTTCGGGTCAAAAATAAGCGCTGGAAACACATAAAATGCGACTTGCCTATTGGTCACGGCTGTTTCTGAATAATTATTCAGAACGCTCGGCATATCCTTGCGTTGCACACCTCAAAGGACCCCGTATAATAGCGGCAAGAGATAAATTAAAAAATTAATGAGAGTGAAAAATGGCGAAGAAACCAGCCCCAAAACAAAAGCGTAAAGCAACAAAAAAAACTCAAAACCCTCTCGTAGGTATTGTTATGGGAAGCCAATCGGATTGGGAAACCATGCGGCATGCCGCCGAAACACTGAAAAAATTAGGGATTCCCAATGAGGTTGCTGTCCACTCGGCACATCGGACACCTGACCGCCTTATTGATTGGATAAAGAATGTCGAAGAACGCGGCGCCCAGGTCTTTATAGCTGGCGCGGGAATGGCCGCTGCATTACCCGGCGTCGTCGCGGCAATGACAGCCAAGCCAGTCTTTGGTTGTCCCATGGAAACCCGCGTTATGGGTGGAATGGACAGCCTGCTCTCTATGGTTCAAATGCCGGGTGGTATCCCCGTTGGCGTCCTCGCCGTTGGTCGTGCTGGTGCCGTTAATGCGGCCCTCCTCTCAGCAGCAGTTCTTGCCCTTAGTGATGTAAAAATAGCTAAGGCGGTAGAAAACTTCAGGACCAAACAAACCAAGGCGGTGCCACTGACGCCCGAATAATATTGGGATTTAACGGGTGCGTAACGTTCGTAAAATTTTAAATGGGTCGGGCACCCTACAAGCGATCCCTTCGAGGCGGCTGCGCAATACGGGGATTTTCAGTACATCGGCGATCCGCCGATCTAAGAATTGCCAACTATCAGCGCTATCTTCCGACTTATCGTTGATCCAAAATAAAGTAGTTGCCGAAATCACACCGGCAAGCAAGGCACGCTTGGTATAGAAACTAAAGTCCGCAGATTTATCGCCCACCGCATACCAAATTGAATCGACCGTTCTGTACATAGCCCGTACACCAATAGAAAAATTGGAAGGCAGAGAAAGGTAGGATAAGGTTCGGCGAACTGTTTCCCGGTGGGGAGATAACGCTGACAAGCGCAACCTTACTGCGAGCGATACACGTTCTCGCACTTTCATAGGCTCCAGATCCATTTCCTCCAAAGTCGCTCGCATCTCTCGATCGACCCAGTCGCCGAAATGTGTGACTATTTCCCGCGCGCCTCCAGGGAAAAGCCGATCAACTTCACTTTTATTAACACTCAAGTCACGCGCCCCAGATTCAATAGCAGCATCTGTCCAACCATCAAAAGCTACATGTGGTAATATGGACTGAAGTAACTGGTCTTTTTGTAATAGGCGACTTTGTGGCTCTTTAGACATTATTTCGAATCACCGCTTTCATCACCGCCATTTTTATCACTTAGTAACTGCGGCAAACCAAACCTCTTTGCTTCCTTGGTAAAAACAAGTAGAGAAAGATCATTCATCCGCATCGGATAAAGAATGCCATCCAAATGATCAAACTCATGTTGGAATACTCGAGCATGAAAGCCCGTTGCTTCCCGATCAATCAGCCGACCTTGCGGAGAATAGCCGCTGTAACGAATGTGAGTGTGACGAGGTACGGCCCCCGTTAAACCTGGAACAGAAAGACACCCCTCCCAGCCCAGTGCCAGATCATCTGATAGAGGATGCCATTCTGGGTTGATGATTTCAGTCATCGGTGCAAAGTCTGTTTCTGGAGCGCCTTCGTCTTCACCTTGCCCCTTCGGAGCAATAAAAATCACCAACCGTTTGCTCACATGAACTTGTGGTGCGGCAAGGCCGGCACCCTCAATATCATCCAGAGTTTCATGCATGTCCTCAATCAGATTGAGTATTCCACGAGCGGTCGGGTCGGGAATTTCCTTAGCGCGTTTTCCGAGAATGGGGTGACCCATACGTGTGATTTTAAGGATAGCCATATTCTCAATATGGGGCGCCCTGCAACCCAAATCAATTATTCAATCTAAACCTAAGAAGATAATATTAATTAAGGGCTTTAAGAATTTCTTCAGTCATCTTTTTAGCATCACCAAACAACATCATCGTATTATCCCGAAAAAACAGTTCATTATCGACACCAGCATAACCTGAAGCCATACCTCGTTTTACAAATAGCACTGTCTGTGCCTTTTCGACATCCAGGATCGGCATACCAAAAATTGGGCTATTTGGATCGGTTTTAGCCGCCGGGTTGGTGACATCATTAGCCCCGATAACATAGACCACATCTGCGGTTGCGAACTCGTGATTGATTTCTTCAAGTTCAAACACCTCGTCATAGGATACATTTGCTTCAGCGAGCAACACATTCATATGGCCTGGCATACGACCGGCAACCGGATGGATAGCATAGGAAACCTGAACCCCCGCCTCTTTGAGGACATCTGACATCTCACGCAGCGCATGCTGCGACTGTGCCCCCGCCATCCCATAACCAGGCACAATGCTAACCTTCCCAGCGTTCAGCATTATGACACTCGCAACTTCAGCACTGACCAGACGAACCGTCTTATCGCCTTGTGTGCTGGCTGCAATGCCCTCATCAGAACCGAACCCTCCAAGAATAACGTTAAAGAAAGAACGGTTCATCCCCTTACACATAATGTAGCTAAGGATAGCACCAGAAGATCCAACTAGCGCGCCAGTAATAATTAATAGGGTATTACCGAGCGTAAACCCAATACCGCACGCCGCCCAACCTGAATAGGAGTTAAGCATAGAGACCACCACGGGCATGTCCGCACCTCCTATTGGGAGGATAATCAAAAAGCCTAGCAAAAGTGCTAGCGCAACAATCAACCAGTAGGCTTGATAGGATTCAGTCGCTGCAAACCATACGATCAGCGCGATCGCCAGAATACCGAGTGCCGCATTTAACGAATGTTGACCAGGGAAAATTAGAGGGGCGCCAGAGACCAGTCCCTGTAATTTAGCAAAAGCAACGATTGAGCCGGTAAAAGTGATTGCGCCGATAAAGGTGCCAATTGACATCTCAACCAGACTTACTGTTAGAATTTTCCCAACTGCACCGATACCATAGGCATCTGGGGTGTAGAGTGTCGCCGTTGCAATAAAAACTGCCGCCAGGCCAACTAAACTATGGAAGGCCGCAACTAACTGTGGCAAGGCTGTCATTCGAATTTTCAGAGCGATGAATGTACCAACGGTGCCGCCGACAAGGATACCAGCAATAATCCAGGTATAACTTAGCACATGTGGGCTTGCCAACGTGGTCCCGATGGCTATTGCCATCCCTATCATCCCTGTCAGATTGCCGCGTCTGGCTGTTTCCGGAGAGGACAAGCCTCTCAGCGCAAGAATAAAACAAATTGCAGACAGCAGATAGGCTAGGCCAGTGAACTCCTCAGACACGCTCTACCCCTTCTTGCGGAACATCTGCAGCATGCGCTGTGAGACAATGAAGCCGCCAAATATATTCACGGACGCCAGAACAACAGCAAGAAAGCCCATTATTTTTGAGAAATTAACATCAATCGGTCCTGAAGCGATCAAAGCGCCAACGATTATTACCGAAGATATTGCGTTAGTTACGCTCATCAGCGGGGAATGCAGTGCTGCAGTGACATTCCAAACGACATAATAGCCGACAAAAATCGCCAAGACGAAGACGGTAAAGAGAGAAATAAGGGAACCATTTACTGCTGTTTCTACCGCAGTCTCGGCAACCGGAATTATTATTGTTGGGTCCAAACTCAACTTTCAATCCCTTTTTCTTCGGTCGCCAAAAATTTGGGATGCACAATGGAGCCATCACGGGTAACCAGACATCCCTTAACAATTTCATCTTTCCAATCAATCGCCAACTCTTTGGTCTCGGCATTAATCATCGGTGTAATAAAGTTGAGAACATTCTTGGCATAAAGCATGCTAGCATCCGTTGCCAAACGGCTGGGCACATTAGCATGAGCAACGATAGTGACACCATGTTTGACTACAACCTGGCCATGCTCACTAATTGGGCAATTGCCGCCCTGCTCTACCGCCAAATCAACAATCACCGAGCCCTCTTTCATCGCTTGAACGATTTCTTCGGGAATAAGAACAGGCGCGGGGCGATCAGGAATAAGTGCCGTACAAATTACGATGTCCGCCTTTATTAATGCCTCTTTGAGGATTTCAGCCTGGCGTGCCTTGTATTCGTCTGTCATTTCCTTTGCATAGCCGCCAGCAGTTTCCGCATCTTCTGCTGCATCCCGTTCCACCTCTACAAATCGACCACCTAGGCTCTCTACCTGTTCTTTGACAATGGGTCGAACATCATAGGCTGAAACCACAGCCCCCAAGCGACGTGCGGTAGCAATTGCCTGTAATCCGGCGACACCGGCTCCAAGGACCAAAACTTTCGCCGGCGGAACGGTTCCTGCCGCCGTCATCATCATGGGAAATGCTTTAGAATACTCATTAGCGGCGTCAAGCACAGCCTTGTATCCGGCAAGATTGGACTGTGACGACAGAACGTCCATAGATTGCGCACGACTAATTCGTGGTAACAATTCCATCGCAAAAACCGTCAAACCTTGTTTCGCATAAAGCTCCACCTGTTCGGGATTAGAAAGTACCGCCAGATTACCAATAAGAATGGACCCTGACTTCATCATCAAAATTTCGTCTTTCCAATCGTCGGTTGGCGGCATTGGCCTTTGAACCCGCAAAACGATATCCGCTTCCCCGATAGTCTCTGCAGCATTTTGCGCGATCTGAGCACCGGCTTCAGACAACGCTAAATCTGAAATTGATGCGGGGTCTCCGGCTCCAGATTCAACTGCTACGTCAAAGCCCATCGCGATAAATTTCTTAACGGAGTCAGGTGATACTGAGATTCGGGCTTCGTCGGCCCATTTTTCTTTCGGAACAGCGATTTTCATTAAGCTACAAGTACAAGTGCAAAATTAGGCTAAGGTTTATGGGCAGGCTAGTATTGACTCTTTGTTGTGGGCTTGCCAAGCAAGAAACTTGCCTTCGATTAGGCCAAACCTTAGATCTTAATATAATAGCAAAATCAGACGCGCAACAAAGAAATTATATCCTTCTTCTTTACTAGACCAACATTCAAAAACCACAGAGTGTCCAATTCAAAGAAGTCCAATTTGCTTTGCGATTGATGGTATATGTTCATCACTAACTTGGGCATTAAGGCGCGGCAATGCAATGACTGGTACCCCGCGAGCGAAATGTAAGAGTGATGCCTGAGTCTCTAACAAAGACACCGGACTATCGAGTGATTCGCTAATGACAATTCCTAAAACTTTTAGACCACGATCCTGAACAGTGTGAAGCGCCGTAAGCGTATGGCTCAACGTTCCTAGATAAGAACCCGTGACTAGTAGCAAAGGGGCGCCCACCTCAACCATCAAATCGAGAACGGTTGCTTGATTAGTTAAGGGCACCATCACACCACCAACGCCTTCAATTATCTTAATGGAGTTTGGTGCGGTATCCATTTTGCAAAATGCCGCAATTTCATGGATATTAAGCTCTTGCCCCTCGCGTGCTGCGGCCATCATAGGTCCAATTGGCGCTCCAAACCGCCACGGCGAAACTTCGTCAATATTATCTGGTGTAACCTCACGCCCAAGAGCTTCCAGTATCAGCCCCGTATCACTTTCCCTGGCATCATCATCTTTAAAGCCAGAGATTATCGGTTTTAACGCAATAACGCGCCGGGCCTTCATACGTATTTCATTGATCAGCATAGTTGTTACAAATGTCTTACCGACCTCGGTTCCGGCCGCTGAAACAAACAAATTGGTCACTGCAAGACGCCCCTTTTTTTCAAGGTTGTCACTAACCTATCTATGTCTCCTTCGCTATGATGCGCGGCAAAAGTAAATCGCAATCGTGCCGTCCCTTCAGGTACTGTTGGCGGGCGGATCGCCGTGACCAAAAAACCCTCTTCCTCCAGAAGGTGTGATATTTTTAGCGCTTTCTCGGAAGTGCCCGCAATTAAAGGTACAATTGTGCTCTCTGGATCTGGCAGACGAAGTTGGCGCGTAAAACGCTTTGCCCGTTCCATTGGAATCCCAACAAGATCCCGATCTGTCTCAATAATTTCAAGCGCAGCGCTTGCCGCCGCTACAGTTGCCGGTGGCAATCCTGTTGCATAAATTAAGCTCCTAGCACGATTGATTAAAAGATCAATCACAGGTTTTGAGGCACAAATAAACCCCCCATAAGACCCAACGGCCTTTGAAAGAGTTCCCATTTGAAGAGGAATACGTTCCGCAACTCCAGCCTCGGCGGCGCTGCCCCGGCCATTCCCTAGAACACCTAGCCCATGAGCATCATCTGTCATTAACCAGGCATCAAATCGCTCAGCTAAATCAGACAAACCCTGCAACGGCGCTCGGTCTCCATCCATGCTAAAGCCTCCCTCGGTCATGATCAAACAATGGCGGTAATTAGCTCGTTCAGCGACAAGAATCCGATGGCAATCATCGATGTCATTATGGCGAAATAGACGCGAATCAGAGTTGGAGGCCCGAATACCGGCATGCATACTAGCGTGAGATAATTCATCAGCTAGGATCAGGTCCCCCGTCCCGGCCAATACGGGTGGTATTCCAATATTGGCGAGGTAACCGCTACCAAAGACTACAGACTTTTCTGTGCATTTTAGCCGGGCGAGGCGGGTCTCAAGATCATTATAGAGGGGGTGGTTTCCGGTAACTAACCGAGAGGCGCCCGCACCAGCACCGTATTTTTCTATAGCCTCTGACGCAGCCCGTTTTACCACAGGATGCTGGGATAAACCGAGATAGTCATTGCAACAAAAGGAAACCAAATGGCGACCATTACGCGACGTTCGTCCCGCGTTCGCGCGTTCTGTCTCTGACAGAACACGACGAAGTGCATCCGTTTCAAGCTCTGCTAGCTTGCTGCACGCTACCTCTTTAATAGTTAGTGACCGCCCTCGCCCTTCCATGGAATTTACAGCCCATTTATAGAACTGCACCTTTAAGATCATTGCGTGTCGTCATACTATAAGACAAGTCACAGGTAGAACGCGATGGCACTTTTAAGTAAAGATATAATTGAACTAACCGGCCCAAAGGTAACGCAAGCTGATATCCGGCATGACTGGACACTTGCCGAGGCCGAGACATTATTTTCAATTCCTTTCAATGACTTATTGTATAGGGCTCAAACCCTGCACCGAAAATTCTTTGCGGAAAATGAGGTTCAGATTAGCACATTACTGTCGATCAAAACCGGTGGTTGCCCTGAAGATTGTGCCTATTGTCCGCAGAGCGCGCATTATGATACCGGCACGAACCGCGACGCATTAATGGATATCGATTCGGTTTTAGCTGCCGCACGCGAAGCCAAACGAGGTGGCGCAAGCCGTTTCTGCATGGGGGCGGCCTGGCGGCGGCCTACCGCTCAAGACCTCGAAGCCGTCTGCAAAATGGTGGAAGGTGTCAAAGAACTCGGATTGGAAAGCTGTGTTACGCTCGGCATGCTGCGTGAAGAACAAGCCAAACGGCTGAGTGATTCAGGGCTCAATTATTATAATCACAATATCGACACCTCGGAGGAATATTACAGAGAGATAATCACTACTCGTACTTATAAAGACCGGCTAGACACGCTAGAGAATGTGCGGAGTGCGGGAATTAATGTTTGCAGTGGTGGAATTGTCGGGATGGGCGAAACGCAAAAAGATAGATCCGGAATGCTGACAACTCTTGCTTCCCTACCCGAACATCCAAAAAGCGTTCCGATAAATATGCTAGTCGCTGTCGAAGGCACACCTCTTTCGGACGAACCAGCGATAGATGCTATTGATTTTGCCCGTACCATTGCTGTAGCCCGGATAATGATGCCGGCCTCTGTGGTGAGGCTATCAGCGGGACGTAATGAGATGACCGATGAAGCGCAAGCTCTATGCTTCGCAGCAGGCGCAAATTCAATCTTTTACGGAGATGTGTTGCTAACTACTGACAATCCAGAGCGCGCAGCCGATATGGCTCTTTTTGGCCGCCTCGGCCTCAAACCGTCAACACCGGCAAAATAATTTCGGTGCATGAAACAGCCAGCAGCAGAAATTGACCGTCGACTAAAACATGTCTGGCGTCCCTACACTCAGATGGAAACTGAATCCCCGCCACTGATGGCGGTGGAGACCTGTGGCGCACAAATTAAACTCACTGACGGACGCTGGTTAATCGACGGGATCTCGTCCTGGTGGACGGCCTGTCATGGCTACAACCATGAGGCTATTATTGCCGCAATGCATAAGCAGCTTGATGAAATGCCCCACGTGATGTTTGGCGGCATGACCCATGAACCGGCCTTAAATCTTGCCGCACGTTTAGCGGGCATCCTGCCGGGTGCTGGGACTAGAAGCGCGTTACAACATATCTTTTTTTCCGATTCAGGGTCTGTTGCTATCGAAGTTGCACTAAAGATGGCAGTTCAATTTTGGCATAATTCAGGTTGGCCAAGCCGTACTCGTTTTGTTGCCTTTCAACACGCCTATCACGGGGATACTACTGGCGCTATGTCAATTTGCGACCCCGAAGAGGGAATGCATACCCTATTCAAGGGGGCAATCCCTGAACAGATTATAATTGAATTACCGGAAACAGCCGATCAAATAGCCGCCTTCGAACAATTACTTATAGGAGGTCAAAGAGAAATTGCAGGCGTCATTCTTGAACCATTATTGCAAGCCGCCGGCGGTATGAAGTTTCATAGTCCAGAGACACTATCCGCGATAGCCAATTGTTGTAAAAAAAATAATGTCCTATTTATCGTCGATGAAATCGCTACAGGGTTTGGTCGCACTGGCACCCTTTTTGCCTGCGAACAAGCCGACGTCGTACCCGATATTATGTGCATAGGCAAAGCCTTAACCGGCGGCACAATTGGGATGGCTGCAACAGCAGCCAACAAAAGGATTTTTTCATCATTCTTGTCAAACGATGTGGACGACGCTTTTATGCATGGACCCACCTATATGGCAAATCCGCTTGCGGCAACCGCAGCTAATGCGTCACTTGATCTGTTCGAAAATGGCGAGCGGCTGGAGCAGGTTGATCGGATAGAGAATACGTTAAAAGAACAGCTCGAGCCCTGCCGAAAAATCCCGGGTGTAAAAGATGTCCGTGTGATGGGCGCCGTCGGTGTCGTTCAGATGACCAGTCCCCGCGATATTGATTGGTTGCGGCAACGGTTTACCGAAGAAAATGTATGGATCCGGCCCTTTGGGGATGTCGTCTATCTGATGCCTTCATTTATCATCAACAAAGACGAACTCACCGCCCTCACAAGGGCCATAGTATGCGTCATGAATGAATGGTCAAAACGACCCATCCAAAACTAAGAAGTAAGTGTCGGCCTAGAAACCTTCAACCTGTATCCGTTTTCGTTCGAGCTTGCGGGTACGGCGGATAGCTTCGGCCTTTTTCCTCACCCGGCGTTCAGAAGGTTTTTCATAAGATCGGACACGTTTCATTTCGCGCCAAATCCCCTCGCGCTGCATCTTTTTCTTAAGCGCTTTTAATGCACCATCAACATTATTATCACGAACGAATACTTGCACGGTTTTCGGTATCTCCTTCCCGACAAACAAGCCCTGCTTATACGAAAATCCCGCAGGGGCTCGCTTATCTAGCAAAATCCGATCAGGAAAGAAACACCTAATCTAAAAATCTTGCAGGATGTTTATTCTAGTCTATCAACGGGACTTTCGCTTTCTTTAGTGCCTCTTTTTGGTTTTTAGCCAACTTCTTCACATCAAAATTGTGAATAAGGTCGTTAAATTGTCGGTGCCAATTCACTTCCGCGGTTAAATGTGTAAAAACCGAACCTAATCCGATTGCCGCACGGTCCATCAAAACGAACTCACGGGGTGGCTTTACTCCGCCAAGACGGTGCAATTCCCGATGGACCTTGGCTGCAACTTTTGCACCATACATTGTCCCATCGCCTTCTTGGATACGACGCTTTTTATCTTCCAATAACGGAGCATAAATAAAGGCCGCCCACATATTTAAAACATCAATAATTTCATTACTGAGATCCTTAAAACCCCACGTTTCATATGCGTGTACTGCCAGCGCTGCATCATCTCTCAGGATTGAGTGATAGAGATCAAGAACACCCTGAACGAAGGATGGACTAAAAACCCGGATACAACCAAAATCGAGCAAATTGATTGCGCCGTCCGACCTAACCGAATAATTACCAAGATGCGGATCACCGTGGATAACACCATAGTGATAAAATGGCACATACCAGGCACGAAATAAATTCTGAGCCACCTTATCACGTTTCTTCTGTGCCTCATTTTTTAACGTCAAAAGGTTTTCGCCTTTTAACCAAGTCATCGAAATCAATCTATCTGTTGAGAGGGATGGAAACGGTTTTGGCACATGCACCTGGCCCTCGCCCCCTAACATATTTCCGTAGAGCCTCATGTGCGCAGCTTCGCGTTTATAATCAAGCTCCTCTCTTAAACGGGCAGCTACCTCATTATGGATTTCACGGGGGTCGACAGCTCTATCATACCGACGATAAACAGCAAAAATAACTTTAAGCTGCCGCAAGTCCGCTTCAACAGCTGATTGCATATCAGGGTATTGTAGCTTGCAGGCAAGCGCTTCTCCTTTCAAGGTCTTAGCACGATGCACCTGCCCAAGGGATGCCGCGGCGGCGGCGTCATGCTCAAAATTCTTAAACTTTTTTTCCCAGTGAGGTCCTAACTCTGCAAGCATCCGCCGCTTGACGAACAACCAACCCATCGCCGGCGCGTTAGACTGAAGGTGCGCCAGCTGATCAACATATTCTGGCGGAAGCATATCCGGCACCGTCGACATAATCTGTGCAACCTTCATTAGTGGCCCTTTTAATCCACCAAGTGCATCACGTAGGTCGCGTGCGTGCGCGTCTTTATCGATGCTTTTTCCTAAATATTTCGCACCGGCTAGCCTTGCCGCCAAGCCCCCGACCGCACCTCCAACGCGGGCATAGCGCTTGACCCGACCACCTAACGAATTGGCCTCTGAGTTACCTTTAAAATTGTCTTTAGCAGCCATCACACTCAGCCCATTTCTTCCAACTCATCTATCAACCCCGATACCACGCCAAGTCCTCTAGTCCAAAATTTAGAATCGGAAGCATCGAGTCCAAAGGGAGCCAGCAGTTCCTTGTGATGAAGCGTTCCGCCGGCGCTTAGCATATCGAGATAGCGTTCAGCAAAACCGGCCGCGGCATTTTCATAAACCGCGTACAGCGAGTTGACCAGACAGTCACCAAACGCATACGCGTAAACATAGAATGGAGAGTGAATAAAATGGGGAATATAGGTCCAGAAAAATTTATATTCATCATGCAAGCGGATTGCCGGACCAAGGCTTTCCTCCTGCACATTCATCCAGATATCGCAGATTCGATCCGCCGATAGTTCCCCTGAACGCCGTTCATTGTGAACCCGCAATTCAAACTCATAAAACGCAACCTGTCGGACAACCGTGTTGAGCATGTCCTCAACCTTGCCTGCGAGCATAACCTTGCGACTAACGGCATTTTTTTCTCTCGCTAGTAAGGAACGAAAGGTCAGCATCTCCCCAAACACCGAGGCCGTCTCTGCCAAAGTGAGCGGCGTATCGCATTTCAGGTGTCCCTGCGACCCAGCCAGCACCTGGTGACAGCCATGACCAAGCTCGTGTGCGAGCGTCATAACGTCGCGAGGACGGCCCATATAGTTAAGTAGCAAATAAGGATGTACCGATGGTACGGTTGGATGCGCAAATGCTCCACCTGCCTTGCCAGGCCTTGGCACCGCATCGATCCATGGATTTTCGAAGAACTGTTTGCCAATTTTTGCAAGTTCGGGCGAGAACTGGTCATAGGCATCGAGCACCAATGATTTCGCTGTATTCCAAGAGATGTCTTTGCCGCCGCCATCGGGCAAGGGGGCATTGCGGTCCCAGTAATCAAGCTTGTGTTTCCCAAACCATCGCGCCTTCAACTTATAATAGCGATGCGACAGATCAGGGTAAGATTTCCGTACAGCGGCTGACAGGGCATCGACAACTTCATCCTCAACGTGGTTGGAGAGGTTGCGTGAGGATTGAGGTCGTTCATAGTTGCGCCAGCGGTCATCAATTTCTTTATCCTTCGCCAATGTATTAGTAATCAAACTAAATAATTGAACATTCTCGCTAAATGTTTTGCCCAAGGCCTTAGCGGCTTTTCTCCGCTTTTCGCCATCCCTATCGGACATCCTGTGCAGGACTTCCTCAGCGGTTTGTTTTTTGCCATCCAAGTGGATCCGCATACGCGCCATAGTCTCATCAAATAGACGGTTCCAAGCCGCACGCCCGGCAACACGCTTGTCATGCAGAAGCCGTTCCATCTCTTCATTAAGCTCATGAGGACGAAACATTCTGATATCCCGAATCCAAGAGCTATAGTTTGCCAAAGGCGGCGCCTTAAGTTTCTTTTTGAGCACCGCATCACTGATTTGATTGATTTCTAAAGTAAAGAATACCAAATGCGCGGCGATATCATTCACGGCCTCTTGGGTCGTCTGATAGAATTGTCCGACCTCGGGATTAGCAACATCCGCGGCGTGAACGAGCTGGGCATATCCCATTATCCGCGACAACGTCTCGTCGATCCTTTCATAGGCGGCCACGGCGTTACCGAGAGCGACACCAGATAGCTTACCAAGCTCACCGAAATATTTTTTATGGAAGGCTACAGAATGGCTTTTAGCTCTCGCCAGATCATTTTTTAAAGCCGCGCTATTGCGGCCAGGATAGAGATCCGTAAGATCCCATTGCGGAAGTTGGGTTTTATTTCGCAGCCTCGCTTCCATCTTCTACTCCATAGTTTCCTCTATCGATATAGGATGCCAGTTAACGGAAACCAAGCGTTGAATTTAAAATCAGCAAAACGACGAAATCCATGAATTAATAACAATTTTCATCATCCTCGCCGGAGCCTACCCTTTTTGATAAGAAACACTCGGAGAATCAAAGATGCGCATCGCCGCCGTAGACCTCGTAAGTAACACTTGTTTTCCAGCCCTAGCCGCATACGAGCTCGGCTATTTCAAAGCACAGGGCCTCGATGTCGAAATCGAACTGGTTTCATCCATAGGCTCGACCAAAGCGCTTCGGGCCGGCGAGGCCGACGCGATGATCGCTGGTTCGGTGTTTGATGCCCTTACCGAGTTTCCCAACTGGGACGGCGCCAAGGTATGTGTTGCCCTCTCGCAGGGAACGCCATGGCTTTTAACAATACGTTCAGATTTATTGGCGGAACGTGGAGATATTGCAGCATTGCGAGGTTTGACACTTACAGCCGCTGAAGGACCAGACCTAGCTTTTAAATATATGCTGCGAGGCGGCGGGCTCGACCCGGAAAAGGATATAAAGTTGATCAATTTACCCGGCTCTAAGGAACGCGACGTCTCGTTTGGGGTCTTCGCCGCCAACGCTCTAAATGACGGGATAATTGACGGCTATTGGTCAAACGCTATGGGGGCAGAAACAGCCGTAAGCCGAGGTATTGGAAAAATACACGTTGATGTTAGGCGAGGGGATGATCCCAGTGATGTTCGCTTCGCGACCTGCGCCGGCCTAGTTTCTACCGATGACTATATTTCACGTGAGCCAGAAGCCATTGATGCTGCAGTACGCGCCATCGTTGAGACGCAGAAAGCACTGCGCGCTGACCCTAGTCTTGCGCGCGAGGTTGGAAACGGCTTATTTCCGCGGGAAGCAGCGGCTCTAATCGCAAGTATTGTCGAACGCGATGCACCATTCTATGACCCAGAGTTAACGCACGAGACCGTTAAACGCATGAATAGCTTCGCATACCTGTCCGGTCAGCTTAGCGGGCCTATTCCATATGACAAGGTAATCGCTGCAAGATGCACTTCATTATGGATGGACAAATAAACGACTATCAAACTATCAAATTATTAAACTACACGGATGTATTAACGAGACCAGCAAACTCAATAAAAACTTCTAATTTTAAACCTGGTTCAAGTCACTTTTCTTATAATATATAATGATGCAGGAAATTTCACTCAGATTGAGATCGGGATGACAGAAAAGCCAGAAAATTTAGTCTCATTGTTTTTTGAACAGACTATCCGAAAAGGCGACGCGCCATTTCTATGGCGCAAGCAAGGTGGTCACTGGCAATCAGTAAGCTGGGCAGAAGCGGGGAAACAGGTTTCGGCGTTAGCCAGTGGCCTCCGCGGCTTAGGCATAAAGCCCGGTGACCGCGTAGGGCTAATCTCTGAGAGCCGCCCAGAGTGGCCAATTGCTGATCTCGCCATCATGGCTGCAGGGGGCATCACTGTTCCCGCCTATATTACCAATGGTATTGCTGATCACCGTCACGTTCTTGAAGACTCAGGTGCGAGTGCTGTCATCATTTCAACCCTCACTCTCGCTAAAAAAGTTTTGCCTGCCGCTAAAGAAGCGTCCGGTGTAAAATTTGCGATCACGATGGAAATTATCCCCGAAGATAGTACGCACGGTATTTCTACTCACCTATGGGATACCTTGATTTCGACCCAGAACAATGGGCTAGAAACTCTTGAAGCAGCCACCCGCGATATCGCCCGGAATGATACAGCATGCCTGATTTATACCTCTGGAACGGGAGGAACCCCGAAAGGCGTAATGTTAAGCCATGGCGCCATACTTTGTAATTGCTCGGGTTCGACAGAAATGCTCAAAGAAATAGGATTAAATGATGAGGTGTTCCTCTCGTTCCTACCACTGTCGCACTCTTACGAGCATACCGCCGGACAATTCTTTCCAATAATGATCGGTGCACAAATTTATTATGCAGAGGGTATTGATAAGCTAGCCCAGAATATGGGGGAAGTGCATCCAACTCTGATGACCGCCGTTCCGCGCCTCTATGAGGTTATGCACGACCGCATCCGCCATGGCGTAAAACAGAAAGGAGGTTTGTCAGAAAAGCTTTTTGAATTAACCACCACACTGGGGCGGAAACATTATGAGAACCCCGGAAGCCTATCATTGTGCGAACGAATTAAGAATAAACTTATGACCAGGCTGGTACGGAAAAAAGTCAAAGACCGGTTTGGCGGCCAACTCAAAGCGTTAATTTCAGGTGGTGCGCCGCTTAATTACGATATTGGGATCTTCTTCACAGCCCTTGGTGTAAGGCTTTTACAGGGCTACGGGCAAACAGAGAGTGCGCCGGTAATAAGTTGCAACCCACCTTCCCATAATCGGATTGAGACTGTTGGAATCCCTATGGCAGGCGTTCAATGCCGTATAGCTGAGGACGGAGAAATTGTCGTGCGCGGTGAGCTTGTCATGCAAGGCTACTGGAACAATTCGGAGGCCACAGCAGAAGTAATAAAAGATGGTTGGCTTTACACAGGTGATATTGGTGAGTTTGATTTGGACGGTCATCTGCGAATTACCGACAGAAAAAAGGATATCATTGTCAATTCGGGCGGCGACAATATCGCACCCCAAAGAATCGAGGGCATGCTTACTGCACAACCAGAAATCAGCCAAGCGATGGTCTTTGGCGATAAGCGGCCACACCTTGTAGCTTTGATTGTACCGGATGAAGAGTTAACCGTTACGTGGGCCGAAAAGAATGGGCTCGACAGCAAGTCTTACGATTCACTAATCGAAAACGACAGTTTTTTCTCATTAATTAGTGAAGCTGTCGACAGGGTCAACAATGATCTTTCTGTGATAGAAAAGGTTCGTCGCCTTACCCTAACAACCGAAGCATTTACTATCGACAACGGTATGATGACACCAACGCTAAAGATACGTCGGCATATAATAAACGCAAAATATAGAGAGACGCTGGAGGCGCTTTATGGACGCTAAGTCACTTACAAAAGACCACCTTAATTGGCGCGGCAATAAGATTGCCGCCATACTTATCATTGGCGTATTGGCCCAGGGCTGTGCAACGGTCGATGACCGCAAAATAAATCAGGTTGGCACCGACGCCGAGATTGAACTCGATATCAATAAACGTTTATTCAACCGAAAAAACATCGACCTATTTCTTGATCTCCAGACTAATGTTTATGAGGGGCGAGTTATGCTCACCGGCGCCGTTAAATCAGATTTCAACCGTCGACGTATTGAAACTTTAGCCAAAGGAATTCCTGGTATCCAGGTAATCTACAACAATGTCCAGGTAACCAATTCCGGCGGGTTTAAGAATACCGCAAATGATGTCTGGATTAGGGCAAAGATTCGGTCACAGCTTCTAGCTGAAAATGGAATCAAGTCGGCCAACTATCAGGTCCGGGTGATCAACTCGACGGTTTACCTCTTGGGCCGGTCTTTTTCAAATCTCGAGCTCAATAAGGTTTTAACCATTGCGAAACGTGTAAAACATGTCAGTAAAGTCATCCACCACATCGTCGTTCGACCACTTATTAGAAAGTAGTAAAATCAATCGCGTAAGGAGAAGACTATGGCCAAAGGCGAAACAGCTCTAATCGTTGGCGCCGGATTAGGCCTTAGTGCCTCGTTGGCCCGGAAATTTTCTTCTAAAGGGGTAGAGGTTGCGCTTGCGGCACGTAATATCGAAAAACTTGATAAACTCGTCGCAGAAACTAATGCCAAAGCCTACACCTGTGACGCCACCGATCCGGCAGCTGTCGAAAATCTATTTAGAAAAGTGGAAAAAGACCTCAACCAACCGGATATTGTGGTCTATAATGCATCAAATCGTGTCAGAGGACCGATTACTGATATTGATCCAGATGCCGTACTCAGGGCGATAAAGATCACGTGTTATGGCGGCTTTCTTGTTGCTCAGCAGGCTGCCAAACAGATGGTTCAACGCGGTAGTGGTGCTATTTTTTTCACTGGTGCCTCTGCGGGTGTTAAGGGTTATCCCAATTCAGCCACTTTCGCGATGGGCAAGTTCGGTCTGCGCGGTCTGGCCCAGAGTATGGCGCGTGAACTCCACCCACAAAATATTCATGTTGCCCATTTCGTTATCGACGGGGGCATCCGCCAACCTCGAGACACCAGAACGAATCGGGGGCCCGATGGGCTGCTAAAACCAGAAAGTATAGCCAGTAGTTATTACAACTTTTGGCGACAACCCCCTGATAGTTGGGCATGGGAACTAGAACTTCGCCCTTGGGTAGAAAATTTCTAATGCACGATTAAGCAATAGTCTTCCCAAACAATAATACTTCGTCGCCTGTTTTCCAGGGGATGTATTTGTGCATCACTGACAAAAATAACTCACTATCGAGATGACGTATTAGCCAGCCTTTTAATAAAGTATAGGATGTGTCATCAAACCAAGCCTTGTCGACGAAAGCAAACTGGCGGACAAATGGAAACACCGCGATGTCTGCGAATGTCGTTCGCGCATCGCAGATGCCCAGGCCATCATTCAACAGAAGGCTATCTTCTAGTTTGGCAAGAAATTTCTCCCCAAGTGCTCTATAGTAGATTTGGGGATGTTCGGGATAATTAACAAAATACTTATATCGATCCAGATCATTCTTAAAATTGTGGTCAAGTCGATGAAGTAGTGGTGCTGCTTCGACTATAGAATCTAGCCAGTGACCTGGGTCTCGAATATCAAGTGCCCAGCGCATAATATCGAGGCTCTCATCCAATACTGTTCCGTCGACGAGCTCAAGGACGGGTACCGTCCCTTTAGGCGATAAAGCTATCATATTTTTGGGCTTATTTCGCAGTACGACTTCTCGCAGTTCACAAATTATTCCTGCCTGCCATAACGCCATGCGGGATCTAATGGCGTAAGGACAGCGTCGAAATGAATAAAGGATAGGATAGTATTTCATAATAAATTAGTCGTCATTACTACCCTTACTGCCACCGTCACTCGACAGCCTTTTCCGCCGACCAGCTATTTCATACTGCCTTTGGCGTTCCTTTAAACCAGCGATTTTTTTAGGCTTGTGTTTACCATAACAGTGGCGGCAGGAGACGCCTTTCTCATAAAGTGGTGATTGACAGTCGATCTCAGACAATGGCCGCCGGCAAGCATAACACTGGACATAGGACCCGGACGCGAGATTATTATCCACCGTCACGCGGTCATCAAAAACAAAACATTCCCCACGCCAAAGACTTTCCTTTTTGTTTACGGTTTCCAGGTATTTAAGAATACCACCATCCAGATGATAGACATCTTTAAAGCCTTTTTTTATCAGGTAGTTAGTTGCTTTTTCACACCGTATTCCACCAGTACAAAACATTGCGATCCTTTGATGCTTTTGGGGATCCAATTCGTCGTTCACAAATTTTGGGAAATCACGGAACCTTTGAGTGCCTGGTGAAATAGCATTCTTAAAAGTCCCAACGTCATGTTCATAGGTGTTGCGCGTATCAATTGTTATGACACTGTCATCCTCCAGTAACTCATTCCATTTTTCTGCATCGACCCGTTTACCACAAAGCGAAGCCGGATCAGCATCGGGAACACCCATAGTTACGATTTCACGTTTTAGCCTCACCCTCAAACGCCGAAATGGTGATGTGTCGGAAAATGACTCTTTATGCTGAAGGGTTTGAAAACGTCGGTCTGATTTGAGGTAGGATAGTAAAGCTTCAATCCCCCCGCGCCCACCAGAGATAGTCCCATTCAATCCTTCTTTAGCGAGCAAAATGGTGCCCCTGAGACCGTTCTCAGAGCACAGCTTCAAAAGTGGCGTTTTCATATCTTTATAGTCTTTAAGATGGACAAAGTGGTACATCGCAATAACTACAAATTGATTTTTTGAGTTCTTGTTCATCTTTCGAATATCTTTAATACGGACATTCCATATTTGGCAGGAATTTCAACCCAATGCTAGGTTTCTAGCATAATTAACAAATTTTTTAGTAGCTTAGAACAAAATTAGGTCAGACCTTTTTAATGTTAATACCCTTAGTAAATAATGACGGGATATGAACCTACGAATAAAAAACGATTTTCGTTTAATATTAGTTCGATGAGATTTAGCAAGGGTTAGGCATAGCTTAATACATACCTTATGGTCCCTATTGGCCAAATAGCTTTCACTACTGATAGTTTTTTGTTACCCGTTACTTTTTATATACTCGCCCCATTCAACAAAATTTAGGGATAAGTTTGTAATGTTAAATGACGATATGAAAACAATTATTAAACGGTCAAATTTAAGTTTTGTTGCAACAATCAATCAGGACGGTAGCCCAAACCTATCTCCTAAGAGCACTTTGCGGCCCTTTGACGACAACTCACTGATCTTTGCTAATTTAGCTTCACCGGGTACAATCGAGAATATACATCGTAACTCCAGAACCGAAATCAACTGTATTGATGTCTTTTCCCGTCGTGGATACCGCTTTACCGGTACCGCGACAGTGCATTCGCCTGGTGATGATATTTATAATGAATTTAATCAGACCATACTGCTAGAACTTGGGACTTCAACAAAAGTCCACGACGCGGTGCTAATAAAATTAACCTCAGTCAGCCCAATTTTATCTCCAGCCTATGACAATCCGAGTTGCACTGAGGAAAAACTCCGTGAAACTTATTTCCGAAAATATGGGTTAACGTAAGCAAATGATTAGAGGAAATATATAACGGCAATTGAGAAGCAATAATTAAACCGAAATATTCCGATACCTATTATTAACGTGGAATTATACGATAAGGTTAGTCAATTGATGCTGTGCAAGCAGAGATGCGTGTAAGGGCTGCGAAGGGAGACTATAAAGGATGTCTAATCTAACTGACTATAAACCGCCCAAGGTTTGGAAATGGGAAACTGAAAATGGTGGGCCCTTTGCCTCAACCAACCGACCCATCGCTGGCCCCACACACGAAAAAAATTTGCCGATTGGTAAGCATCCTCTTCAGCTTTACTCCCTAGGAACACCCAACGGGGTCAAAGTTACAATTTTGCTGGAAGAACTCCTTGCACTTGGTCTCGCGGATGCAGAGTATGATGCCTGGATCATCAGGAATGGAGATGGTGATCAATTTGGTAGCGGCTTTGTCGATGTAAATCCAAACTCCAAAATTCCAGCTTTGATGGATCATAGCACCAACCCACCGACCCGGGTTTTTGAATCTGGCGCAATTCTACTCTATCTCGCAGAAAAGTTTAGCGCCTTCTTGCCCACTAGCCCGGCAGACCGGGCTGAATGTTTATCTTGGCTAATGTGGCAAATGGGTAGTGCGCCTTATTTAGGCGGCGGGTTTGGTCATTTTTATCACTATGCGCCAGTCAAAATCCAATATGCAATTGACCGTTTTACGATGGAAACTAAGCGCCAGCTTGACGTACTCGAGCGCCGTCTCAAGGAAAATCGGTATATGTGTGGTGAAGAATATACCATAGCCGACATTGCAATATGGCCGTGGTATGGTGGATTACTTTTAAATCGACAATATGATGCCGCCGAGTTTGTTGATGCCGAAAGCTATAAGGAAGCCCTTCGCTGGGCGAAGGAAATCGACACCCGCGAGCCGGTGAAACGCGGCCGGATGGTCAATAAACATCGTGGTGAGCCGAATGAGCAACTTCATGAGCGCCATGATGCCAGCGATTTTCATACTAAAACCCAGGACAAACTCCTGGATGCGGAATAACTAATTTTAGTTCGAGTATAGGTTTTAAGCTGCGATCTCAGCTATTCTACAACGCCTATTTGTTCAGCAACTTCCGCTGATCGTTCCCTGTCTTCGCCTGATTGTTCAAGCATGCCAAGGGCGGACAGATAGGTGTCTAAGACATATTCCTGTTCCTGCCTCTGATCGGGTTCTATTTTTCTGATCCGTACTACTTGTCTCATAATTTTTGGATCAAAGCCCGTGCCCTTGGCCTCGGCATAAATTTCACGGATATCTTCCATTAGCGTGGCTTTTTCTTCCTCAAGCCGTTCTATACGCTCAATAAAAGCACGTAGATGGTCTCGCGCCAAATTACCCGTACCATCCGCCATTCCTTTATCCCCCTTTTTATTTTGTTGGAGAGTAAAAATAGGAGAGGGAGGAGCGAATCGGGACCCTAATCAGGCTCTAATGCTAAAGAAGTTGTGGATAAACCTTAGACCGCGGATTGCCGCATCAACTGGTCAGTTCTGGATTTTCCATCACCTTCTTGAACTTTGACTGCTGCTCTGCCGTCGCCTCTTTTTGATAGGTCGATTTCCACTCGTCATATGTCATACCATAGACACGTTCGCGAGCGTCACCCATAGTCATCTCTATTCCTCTTTCCTCTGCAGCGGCTAGATACCATTTGCTCAAACAGTTACGACAAAAACCGGCCAGGTTCATTATATCAATATTTTGCACATCATTCCGTTTAAGAAGATGCGCTGTTAATGTTCTAAAGGCAGCAGCCTCAAGTTCAATTTGTGTCTGTTCATCAATATCGGCCATGTTTAATTCCTTTTAAGCCCTTGTTTCCCGCTTGCTGTCTAAGATAGGCATTAACTAGTTAGGGCGATAATTCCATTTCGTAACTCTTAAAACCGTCAAGTATAAAAGTTAAGCCCAGTTAGAGGTATTTAGCAACAAGAGACATGGGGTCACCACTTTATTAGTTAAACAATAAGCCAGCGCCAAATACCTATAATATCCACCACAAAAAACGCCGACTGCAGCACTACTAGACTGTAATCTCGCATTACTGCGCCAGCAATTGTCCAACAAAGTGAAGACGTGGCAAACAGAACCCAACCCCAACCACTTAACGGTAGGTTGAGGGCGAGTATAAAAGCTCCGATGACGCCGGTAGCGGTGCCAACCCATTTAAGAACAGAAAAGGGCATGGTACCTTTCTGAAGAGTATACAAAAATTATCTCCCAGTGCCTTTTTATGCGGTGCAAACTTTGCATCAGAATGTGAGCTAAGGTCTAATGACTTCATGAAGGTACGACCAGAAATTTTTTTACGCCATCTTTTCGATATAGGGGTTAAGGCTGTTAAGGCAGAGCAGCGTTTGCCAAAGTATTTACCAAAAACTCCCACCGGAAGAACAATAATTGTCGGCTGCGGCAAGGCCTCGGGTGCAATGGCAAAAGTCCTTGAAAATGCCTGGAATGATCCAGTATATGGTCTTGTGGTCGTGCCGTATGGCTATAAAACGGAATGTAAATATATAGAAGTCAATGAAGCGGGTCACCCGGTGCCCGATGCGGCAAGTCAAAAAGCAGCCACAAAAATTCTTAATTTAGTGTCTCAACTTAAATCGGACGACCTCGTCATCGCGCTCATTTCTGGGGGGGGCTCAAGCCTGCTTTCCGCGCCAGCAGCCGGGATCTCTCTTGAAGACAAACAGGAAGTTAATTTAGGACTCTTAGCCTCCGGGGCCCCGATAACGGAGATTAATGTCGTTCGGCGCGCCATATCTCAAATCAAAGGTGGACGCCTCGCTGCGGCAGCGCATCCGGCACGTGTTGTAACGCTAATTGTATCAGACGTCCCGGGAGACGACCCTACACTCGTGGCCTCCGGTCCGACTCTTCCATCCTCACCAAGTGAGTCCGCTTTAAATATAATAGACCGCTATAAAATTCAAATACCCAGCAACGTTAGAAACGTCCTTTCCAGTAAAAGAAAAACTATCCTAGATGACGATATTTTTGAAAACAATTCAGTTACCGTTGTTGCCCGCGCCAGTGATGCCATAAACGCTGCGGCATCTGAGGCAGAACGTCATGGCTGGGAACCTATAATCCTGGGCGACTCTATCACGGGTGAGGCTAAGAATATTGCTAATGATCACGCCCAGCGGGCGCTAGAAGCAGCGCGTTTTCGAAGCGCTGGGTCTCGACCGTTGGTTTTATTATCCGGCGGTGAACTCACTGTGACCCTCGGCGCATCAGATGGCAAAGGTGGTCCAAATTCAGAGTATATGCTCGCGCTCGCCCTAGCCCTAAACCAAGACCCTAAAATATGGGCACTCGCCTGTGATACTGACGGAATTGACGGCAATAGTCTTAATGCCGGCGCCTTTCTTACGCCCTATAGTGTATCCGGCGCTATTGAGATGGGATTGGACCCGACTGGCCTCCTAACAGCTCATCGGAGCGCAATGTTTTTTGATGCACTTAGCCATGCAATAGTGACAGGCCCCACGCTAACAAACGTCAATGACTTTCGTGCATTAGCGATATGCCCTGGCGCCTATTGATGGCCTGTTCTATAAAGGAATAATGCGCCGATATAGACAAGCAAAGATAGTGGCGACACTCGGCCCCGCCAGCGAATCGCCTGAGATGATCCGTAGCCTCTTTGATGCAGGGGCCGATGTTTTTAGGCTAAATTTCAGCCATGGTAGCCATGATGATCACGCCGCACGTATTTCTATTATTCGCAAGTTAGAAATTGAAACCGGTCGGCCGGTCGGAATTCTCACAGATTTGCAGGGGCCAAAACTTCGTGTTGGAGAATTTTCTGAAGGCGCAACAGAGCTTGAAAAGGGTATGGTCCTTCGCCTTGATCTCAACACAGATCCGGGTACGACCCGCCGGGTTTCTCTTCCGCATCCCGAGGTCTTTTCTGCCCTGAAAAAGGGAACAGATTTTTTGATCGATGATGGAAAAATACGACTTAAAATTATCAACGCTGGGAAAGACTTTGCTGAGGCAGAGGTTGTCGTCGGTGGCCGGATCTCCGACCACAAGGGCGTTAATATTCCTAATGCGGTTCTCCCGATATCTTCACTTAGCCCGAAAGACCGGGACGATCTCAGTTTTGCACTAGATCAAGGGGGTGATCTGATAGGATTAAGCTTCGTCCAGCGGCCGGAAGACATTAGGGAGGCCGAACATATAATCGCTGGAAGGGCCGGTATACTTTCAAAATTGGAAAAACCGAGTGCAATTGAACATCTCGACCAAATTATTACTATGTCCGATGCTGTAATGGTTGCCCGTGGTGATCTTGGTGTAGAGCTGCCACCGGAAGATGTCCCAAGCCTGCAAAAACAGATTATTCGCAAATGCCGTCAACAAGGTAAGCCGGTAGTTGTCGCCACGCAAATGTTGGAATCAATGAATGATTCTCCA
>CAYZDH010000009.1:32509-34453 GCA_964477025.1 uncultured Rhodospirillaceae bacterium
GAAAGTGAGCATAATGACCCTGAAGCCAACGCTCCGTACGCAATTACTGCGGCCGCCCGCCAGGTGGCCCACACAATTTCGGCATCGGCAATCATTACCTATACGACATCTGGATCGACAACGCTTCGGGCTGCCCGCGAGAGGCCCGAGGTACCTATTCTATGTTTAACCGAACGCCTTCCCACCGCCCGCAAACTTGCTGTCGCCTGGGGCGTTCAATGTGTTATTGCTGAAGATGTTAGTAATTTTTCCAGTATGGTGGGGCGTGCGTGCCAAATCGCCAAGGACTTCGAATTTGCGGTTCCATCAGACAGTGTTGTAATTACAGCGGGTGTACCCTTTGGCACACCGGGTACAACCAATATTTTGCGAATTGCGTGGATCAAACCCTAAACAGAGTAACACCCAACAGACTTCTAAATTCCCCGCCCTTTTACAATATTCCGCAGTTCACGAATATGTGTTTTAGCACCTTCCATATGGGGATGAATTTGCAATGCCCGTTCGAACGCATCTAGGGCCTCGCGTTCCCTTCCAACGGCCATATAGACAAGTCCAAGACCAGAGATGGCTCCGAAATGTCTTGGCTCTAAAACTAATGTTTTTTTAATATCGGCAATTGAAAGTTCGTGTTCGCCCGCGAGATAAAACAAGGTTGCCCGCTTATTCCAAACTTCTGCATAACTAGGTAATTTTGAGATGATTTCATTAAAAGCAATTAACGCGGTTTCGCCGTCCTGTGCGCTCATAGCACCGATCCCAATGGTCATCAGCTGATCGACTCCCTCATCACCTGAAAGCCCCCAAAGCGCCCATATACCCGCCTCAATTTGTGCCGCTTCATTCGGATCGGATGTCTCTTTTAAAGCGATAAAAAGTGAATCTAGCCGAGGGTCATTTTGTCCCCCCGTCACTGGAACATTGAAGGTTAAGGTGGCAGCAGTAGCCATCCAAGCAAGAATACTCTTCATGATAGCCTCGATTTTAAGCCGTCCAGCGCTTTGGGTACAGGGCCGCCCGTCGCCCAGTCCAGCAGTTCCACGGTATGAATAATAGGATAGGCCATTTCGTTACACCCTGTCTGACCAAGCTGCATAATACAACCAATGTTCCCGCTGGCGACTATATCAGGCGAAAGTTCGGATAACGCTTTTATCTTTTGTTCTTTCAAGCTATCAGCAATTTCGCTCTGTAAAATATTATAAGTTCCCGCGGATCCGCAGCAAAGGTGTCCATCATTTGGTTCTACAACGTCAAAACCGCAGGCGCTGAGCAAGCCGATAGGCTCGCGATCTATCTTTTGTCCGTGCTGCATCGAACAGGGCGATTGATAGGCTACTTTTAAGTTCCCCGGTGCAAGGCCATTATCGAGACCGATGCGCGCCAAAAATTCAGTGATATCACAGGCAAGGTTAGAAAACCTGGCCGCCATTTCCGAAGCTTGGGGATCGTCTTGAAGCAGAAACTTATAATCTTTAAGGATTGACCCGCAACCTGACGCGTTGACTATAATACCGTCTAAGCTGGATGCCCTATCTACTTCCGCCCAAAGCGCCACGTTAGCCTTCATCAAAGAAATTGCTTGTTTTCGTTGCCCTAAATTCTGATTAACTGAACCACAACATCCGCCCTCTGGATGGACCACAACTTCGCAACCGTGCCTATTTAAAATCCGGATTGTCGATTGGTTAATTGCCGGATCAAGACTATCCTGCACGCACCCTGTAAGAAGTATCACCCGATATTTACGATCGCCCTTGGCTTTATAAAGCCCAGGGGTCACCACTTTACCTTGTCCCCTTGAATTTAACACTAGAAAAATAGATTTTCGAAGACGCTTTGGTAAAAATGGGGCAACGGGTCTGACCAATATAGCCGCAAACTTCATATATTTAAATATTTTCGATTTGGGCAACACGAAGCCCAAAAAAGTTCTTAAAGCTT
>CAYZDH010000010.1:0-34203 GCA_964477025.1 uncultured Rhodospirillaceae bacterium
AGCATGCAGTACACGGTAAGCCGCCTTGCAGAGTGGCTTGGCGACAGCAAGCTGGTCCATCTCTTCATAGTCACCTTGTTGTAGATCAACAATCTCGCGTTCCGAAGATCCGCTAATCAAAATCATCGGGAAACAGTTGGTCGTTGCATGCGCCAGAGCTGTTAAACCATTAAGAAATCCAGGGGCTGATACTGTCAGGCAAATCCCTGGCTTTTGGGTTAGGAAGCCGGCGATGGATGCCGCATAGCCTGCATTTTGTTCATGACGGAATGATAAAACCCGCATGCCTGCCGCCTGCATATATCTACCCAAGTCGGTAATCGGAATTCCAGGCACATTATAAACTGTATTAATGTCGTTTAATTTAAGTGCATCAATGACGAGATGAAATCCGTCCGTGAGTGCATCGGTTCCTTCGTTTTCTTTACCCATATTGCCTCTCCCACGACCGCCAGGTCGTTAATTCCAAATTTTAATCCAGATAGTTTACGTGCTTTTCAACATGAATGGCTAATTCTAGCGTGTGTTGTCGAACTAAACCCTCCGCCAGCTCAGTATCCCGTTGCTCTAAAGCCTCGATAATATTCATATGATCAATAATCGACCGACTTGCGCGATTGTTTTCCCCAATTGTACGATTACGGATTGACCTCATATGAATAAATAATGTTTCGGTCATTGAGTTCAGTAGCTCACATTTACTAAGCCGCAAAATTGCCTGATGAAATTGGATATTTGTTCCAGAATACTCGTCGATATTGGCTTGAGGTTTTTCGTTTTCAAATGTCGCAAACATTTTTCTTAATGCAGAAATCTCATGGTCACTTGCATTCAGAGTAATAAGTCTTGCTGCCATACTCTCAAGTGCCGCCCATACAGTTATCATTTCAAGGATCTCAGTCTTCGTCTTTCGCACGACGAAAACACCCCGGCGGGGGACAATACGTATTAAACCTTCTTGCGCTAAACGCGCTAACGCTTCACGAACTGGGGTACGACTTACACCTAAATCTTCCGACAATTGGCGTTCATCTAGGCGCGGTTCTCCATCACCTCCATATATATTGATGGTGGCAATCGTCTCTTTGAGTGCCTGGTAGGTGCAGTCCTTGAGACTGAAAGATACATCTAGGGGCTGAAGATCCAGTCGCACAGTTGCCAAAGTAATTCACACTTTTAATTCAAGAATGAAACCCGTGGTATACCACATACCACGGGTTTCATTCTTAGGTCACGTCTATTTATCGGCTTTAACAAGATATTTTATCTTTGCCCAACGCTTTACGCCCGACCCCTACCAACGGCCACAATAGCAGCATGATTGCTATCACCATAATCGTGCATGAGATAGGCCGGGTTACAAAAATAGCGAATGACCCCTGATCCATGATTAGTGATTGTCGCATCGATGCCTCCGCCAATGGGCCTAGAACAATAGCCAACACAGCGGGCGCAAGGGGGTAATCAAGCTTTCGCATTAAATACCCCGCCACTCCAAAAATGAGCATTAGCCAGACATCATGTATTGCCTTGGTTGGTGCGTAACCACCGACAACACAGAGGACATATATAATTGGTGCTAGGATAGTGAACGGCATTCTAAGTACAGCCACAAATGCAGGAATGAAAGCAATATTCAGAACCAACGCAAAGAGGTTCGCTGCATAAAGGCTCGCAATTAAACCCCATACAAAATCCTTATGGTCGATAAATAGCCGTGGCCCAGGATCAAGACCCCAGATGACCATTCCCCCCAGCAAAATTGCTGTAGTCGGAGACCCAGGGATTCCAAGGGTGAGCATAGGTAACATCGAGCCAGTACTCGCCGCGTTATTGGCGGCTTCCGGTGCCACAATTCCATCCAAATTTCCTTTACCGAATGTATCGGGATCTTTAGTTATTGTTTTTGCCACGCCATAGGCCATTAATGAGCCCGGGGTTGCTCCTGCCGCTGGCAAAATTCCAACAAAATATCCAAGAAAAGAGCCCATCAAAGCCGTCTTCCAGGTTTTCAAAAGGGATTTTAGTGAATCAACAATGCGCTCCACGGACACCTGCGCCCTAGACACCACCATATCGCCCTTACTCTGTTCGATTGTCCATAACATCTCGCCAATTCCATAAATGCCAATTGCAAGAACGAGAAAATTGATGCCATGGAAAAACCCGGGCAGGTCGAAAAATATCAAGCGGGGCTTGCCACTGACAATGTCTAAACCCACCGTCGCCAGGATAAGCCCCAGGAAAATCGATAAAAATGTTTTTGGAATATCGTCGCTCCCGAGACCGATAAAGGTGGCGAAAGCCAAGATCATTAATGCGAACTCTTCCGGTGGGCCGAAGGCCAAGGCGACCTCAGCCAAGGGGGGCGCAAAAAGCGTAAACAGGACTACAGAAATGGTTCCACCAACGAAACTCGCTGTAGCCGCCGCAACCAGTGCGCGGTCCGCATGTCCTTTTAACGCCAGAGGACGACCATCAAACGTCGTTGCTACAGCGGTCGACGCGCCGGGAATACCCAACATGATGGAGCTGATTGCACCACCATACATCGCTCCATAATAGAGTGCTCCAAGAAATATAATGGCACCGGTGGGCGGCACTAGAAAAGTCATCGGCAACAAAATTGCGACACCGTTAACAGAGCCAAGCCCGGGCATCGCCCCAATAAAAAGGCCGGCAACACAACCAAATATAATAAGCGCCAGGTTCAAAGGCTCGAATGCGATTAAAAAACCGTCAGCTAGGTGGGTGAAAACTTCAAACATTGGCTCAATAAAACAAATCGTAAATGGGATAAAAGAGTTCTTCGGTATACCCTTTGGGCAGCTCTATCTTTAGTGCTATTTCAAAAAACAGAAATGTCGCGACTGGCATCACACCGGTAATTATTCCGGTTAAACCCCAGCTATGACCTCCGACAAATCGTATATAATAAAACAAGTAAAGTGGAACGGAGAAATAAACGCCGATGACATGGATCAACCCAATCATGATTGCCAAAGGTAACGCACCAACAATGAAAAGTTGAAAGGCTCGTGAATCCATATAAGGTTCTTCGGATCGAGATAACGGGCTCGTTCGACGGAACCACCGCAAAACAATTATACCGCAACAGGCTAGCATTCCAAAAGCCAGCCAAAATGGAAATGCACCACCCCCTGGGCCGGATTTAGGGATCCAGCCAATGGGTAATTCTGCGGCTTTCACCATGATGTAAATAGAAAAGACCGCCAGTGCTATGGCCATAACAAGTTCAGCCACACGCATAACGGTCTCCCCTAATACATTTAACGCTAAGCAAACAACAAAAATGAATCTACTTAATTTCTCCCAAGGATTTTAGCAACTTGGCGTGCTTAGAACGCTCAGCAATGAAATATTTTTGCAGTTTCTTACCTGTCAGCCAACCGGGTATAAGCCCCTTCTTAGCGAGATAGCTTTGCCAAGCTTTAGACTTATAAACTTTACCAAAAACTCCAACATAAAAGTCGCGTGCGTCTTTGGACATACCCGGAGGCCCAACAATGGATCTTTGCATGTAATAGACCATGTCATTACCATGACCTAATTCCCCAAAAGTTGGAATTTTTCCCCATTTCCCTTTAAGTTTACCTTTTGGTGTAAAGCTCGCCAACGGAACTGACTTGCCAGCATCCCAGAAACCTACCTGCTCAGACGGATTGTTGACCGTGGAGTCGATATGCTTCCCAATAAGCTGCTTTGCTACAGTTCCGCCGCCTTTGAAGGGAACATATGTCACGCGGAATCCAAATTTCTTTTCCAGCATTCCTGTAACGAGTGAATCTTCCTGGCCTTTACCTGTGCCACCCATTTTCCAAGTCACGCCGGCCTTCTTCACCGCCTTCACGTAATCTTTAACGGTCTTAATTCCCGAATCCGTGGTCACCCAGAGCTGGAATGTATCTTCCGCTAGTTTTGCGATGGGCGTAAATTTACTGATATCAACCCCTAGGCCAGGGTTCCTTAATGGCGTTGTATAATAGCTATTTAACGTCGCCATGATCATGTGTGGATTGCCGCCCGAATCTTGGAGCTGGCGCAGCGCCTCCGCACCCGAACCACCACCTTTGTTTACTGGAACAAATGGACGGGATGAAAATTTATTTTTTTGAATAATCCCCTGAATAAAGCGAGCGAGTCGGTCAGCACCGCCGCCCTTACCAGCCATTATTACAAAATCAACGGGTTTTCTAGGTTTCCAGGCTGCTTCTACATCAACAGAAAATGTGGTCATGCCTAGCCCAGCAATCAGGCCAAGGCTAACTAGAGCAGCACCGGTTTTTGATAAACAGTTCATAACTTTCTCCCAACTGGAATTTGATGATTAACGTTTTCACGATTTCCTCACGCTTCGAACATCTTGACTCAACTAGGAACAATTTGACTAAAACACGCCGGTCAAAAGCAAATCTTTGTTGTTGTTTGTTGCGACCTCCGCGCCTTGACCACGTTTTTAAGTGGTTTACTAACACCTACGGTAAAGACAGTAATCTTCACGAGTCGAGTCACAATTGCATAGGTTAAAATTTTATCCTGTGGATAACTTTTTCAAAATTTTTGAGTTCCGGGGCAAAGACTAGGTTCAAAAATTTTTAAAACCAATTTGTCAGGCCTTATGACAACCGCTAAGGTTCTCCCCTTAAAAATTGTAAGTTAATCCAAAGGGGGAGATTATGAAACGTCTACTTACTGGGGTCGCTGTCGCTGGAATGTTGCTCGGTGGGCTTTCCATTGCTGCTAACGCGGCAACTCTTAAGGTTCTAACGAGCTGGAACAAGAACGTGTGGCCAACCTACGTTGTGCTCGACAGTTTTGTTAAAAATGTCAAAAAACTAGGCGGAGATAAGATCAAGATTCGTATAAGCGGACCTGAAGTCGTTCCGGGATTTCAGCAGCTACAACCTGTAAAGGCAGGCGTATTCGATATTTTGTTTACACATGGTGTTTATCATATGGGCTCCAAGGGACTCGCGGCAATTATGGATGCCATGAATTCCGACCCTGTCGGCAAACGTACTTCAGGCGTATGGGACCACCTTGATAAATTCTATCAAAAAACACACGGCTTAAAGCTACTTGCTATTTCGCCTAACAGCACCAAGGGTTACCACATCTTTTTAAAGAAACCACTTTCGTCAAAGGGCGATTGGAAAGGCCGAAAGATTCGCGGAACGCAAACTTATCACGGTGTTATCCGACTGTTTGGTGGAGAGCCCGTTGTAATGTCCGGTTCCCAAGTCTATTCGGCTCTAGAGAAAGGTGTTGTTGACGGAGCCGCATGGCCAGCAGCAGGCATGCTAAGTATGAAACATTTTGAAGTAGCTAAATACAAGGTGCGTCCTACCTTTGGCACTTCTACCCTACCCTTCCTGATGAACCTAAAGAGCTATAACAAGCTAACCAAAGAAGAGCAGAATATTTTGCTACAGGCTGGTTATTTAACCGAACTCGAAATGCCCTGGGTCGGGGATCAGGTTCAAGCAGAAGAAGACGCAGCGCTTGCTAAAAAAGGTGTTAAAATCACCAGGCTGCCTGCCGACCAGGTTGCTAAAATGCGTAAAGCCTTCTCGGAAAGTATCTGGGGCCTCGGCGAAAAATGCTGTGGTGCAGATGCCAAGAAACTTCGGGAACTCTCTGAAAAAGCCGGACTTTCCTGGTAACTAAATGAAATGGGGTGGGCCTCGGGGCGTACGTTCCCGTGGCCCATTCTCAGCTCATAATTAACCAATGAATTTATACCGGACGTTTGAACGCAGCCACGACTGGTTAACAGTTGCTGGTTATTATCTCGCTTGTATCGCTCTCTCGATGATTTTTGGTGCTTATATCATTGAGGTTTTCGGTCGCTATTTTTTTAATGCTCCACAATGGTGGGCTAGCGAAGCCGTCTCCTACTCGCTCTGCGCCTGCACCTTCTTGATGATGCCTTATGTAACGTGGAAAAAAGGCCACGTTGCCGTAGCTCTGATCTTTGATCTTTTGCCTACTAAGGGATCGCGGATCGCGATGTGGTTAACCTATCTCATGGGGTTTATCTTTTGTGGATTTGCGACCTGGATTTCGCTTGAAGAAACAGTACGGCAGTACGTAAATAATATTGATTTAATGGCCGTAAAACCTGTCCCAAAATATCTTATTTCAATTTTTATCCCCTTTGGGTTTGCGAGCTCTACACTGCACTTTATGCGCCTTCTAGATTTTAAATCAATTGACCCTGACGGGTCTGCCAAAGCAACTGAGGAGAGCTAACCAATGGGATGGGAAGCTACTTTGATCACCGCCCTCCTTCTACTTCTGGCCGCCTTTATGTCCGGGGCGCCACTATTTGTTGCCTTCTTGGCGATAAATCTTACTGGTGTCGCTTTATTTCTTGGTCCCGCTGGCTTTGGCATGGTCGCCAACTCCCTTTTTGACACAACAAACAACTCTGATCTGGCAACTATCCCTCTTTTTATCTTGATGGCAGAAGTCCTTTTTCGTTCAGGAACGGTCGACATACTTTTTGATGCCGTCGACAAGTTGATTGGACGGATGAAAGGTCGTCAGTATGTTCTGACGATCTCACTTTCCACTGTCTTTGGTGCCTTATCCGGGGCTGGAATGGCGGTTGCCGCCATGTTGGCAAGAACTATTTTTCCAACTATGCGCAACCGTGGCTACGACACTAAGCTAGCCATTGGTAACATTCTTGCCGGCGCTAGCCTCGCCCCGATTATTCCGCCGAGCGTTTTGGCTATCGTTATTGGCACACTATCCAATACCTCGATCGCTGGTCTCCTAATCGGGGGCATTATCCCGGGGCTAATGCTTTCGGCAATGTTTCTGACCTACACGATGATCCGTGTAAAATTAGACCCCTCCTTAGCCCCCAACGATAGCGCAGACGATGCTCCCAAAGTTTCCACTAAGGAAAAATTTCGAGCGCTCGCTGGATGTCTGCCCTTCGCGCTGATTATTTTCTCGGTTATGGGCTTTATTATGTTTGGCATTGCAACGCCATCCGAAGCAGCCGCAACAGGTGTACTCGCAGCAATTTTTACAGCAGCCTATTACCGTAAACTGAGCTGGGAAATGATTACCGATTCACTCGGCACGGCAGCGTTCATTACAAGCATGATCCTGCTTATTATGGCAAGTTCGCGAATGTTCAGCCAGTTACTAGCTTTCACCGGGGCGACAACTGAACTTACAAACCTTATCGTAACCCTCGGATGGCATCCCATGCTAATGCTGTTCATTATGATGGCGATACCATTCATTCTTTGTATGTTTATTGATCAGATAGCTTTAATGCTCGTCGTCATCCCGATATATCAACCGCTACTCACTACACTCGGTTTTGATCCAATATGGTTTTGGCTAATCATGCTCCTGAATGTAACCGTTGGCGGAATTTCGCCACCATTTGGATATGTTATTTTTGCATTCCAGGGTGCCGCCGATAAGGTACAAATTGCAGAGGTCTTTAAGGCCTCCTGGCCGTTTGTCGTTTTGTTTATATTAGGCATGATCGTATTAGCAGCATTTCCCTCCATCGTAACCTTTTTGCCAGGACTTTTTAATTAGGCGAATTGGACCACTGAATTCTAACTTTGAAGAGCGGATTTAATAATCGAGTAACGCCAAGTTTGTTTGAGTATTTTTTGAACCCAAAGAAACTACAAGTGTTTAACGTAACACCGAAAGCCATACGATTGCCTCGATCTGGGTAATCTGAATTCTCCAACCTTGAGGCGAACTACAGCAACGCCCGCCTTGCTATTAGAGATTACAGATAGATCTAATCACTTGCGGCAGCTCCCGCGGAAGCACCGGCGAGTTTACCGAATACTGAGCCGGCTGTGAGACCGGAACCACCAGGATAGTTAAAATAGAACAAACCACCGACACACTCGCCAGCTGCAAAAAGTCCTTCCATCGGGATCAGATCAGTATCCACCACTTGCCCATCGGTGTTGATACGAAGACCGCCAAAGGTAAAGGTAACACCGCAAGTAACTTGATAGGCCTCAAAAGGTGCCGTATCAATTGTCTGTGCCCAGTTGGACTTATTGATCTCAAGACCTTCCGTGCAACGACCATCCTTGACGTTAGGGTTGTATTCAATGTCCTGCCGGACAGCGGCATTGTAATCGGCTATTTCTTTAAGAAAGGCTTCCTTATCGACGCCTTCTAACTTGTCGGCTAACTCTTCAACCGTATCGGCGGTAACTTTAGTAACCTGCCGGATTGAATACTCATCTCGTTTCAGATGAGCAACCTTGGCATCCAACACTTGCCAGGCGAATTGTGCAGGCTGTTCAAGAATAACCCGGCCGTATTTAGCGTAGGTGTAATTCCGGAAATCAGCGCCTTCGTCTACAAAACGTTTACCGGTTGCATTAACCATCACAAAAAAGGGATAGGAATGCTTCTGAAATTGATCACCAACCGCGAGATCTCCAAATTCGGGCGCGTTACGATCCCAGCCTACAGCGTGGCAACCAGACCAGTTTCCGTAAGTAGCCGCACCAATATCGGTCGCCATGCGAATTCCGTCGCCCGTGTTGAAACGGGTACCCCGAATTTTTGCGAGATCCCAGCCAGGTCCGAGATAACGTGTCCGCCATTCTGGATTAGCCTGAAAACCCCCAGAGGCCATAACAACCGATTTACAGGATAACTCCTTGACTTTATTACCCTGCTTGATCCGGACACCGTTAACCTTTGCCCCGTCAAACATCAGGCTCATTGCCCGGGTATCAAACATTGTTTGGATATCATTCTTTTTAGTAATTTCCTGCTGGGCTTCATAGAGACCTGGTCCCCCACCCCAAGTCTCAACCGTGAGACCGCCCCAAAATTTAAATTTACCATCAATTTTAAATGCTTGGCGGCCATAAATCGGCACAAACCGGATCCCTTTTTCCCGCATCCAGGTTAAGGTTTCAAGGCTTCGAGTAACCAGTATTTCAGCCATATCCGGATCGGTACGAAACTGTGTCACACGAAAGATATCGTCAAAAAATTGGTCCTGCGTGTAGGTTCCAAAATCGGTATCCGCTACCTCCTGATTTGAAAGTTCCACCAATTTTTTAATATCTTCGACACCGTCGTAAACGACGCGCATTGCTCCGGCGGTAAAACGTGTGTTGCCGCCGGCCTCATCTTCAGGGGCGCGTTCTAGCATCACAATCCTATCTGCACCCGCATCTTGAGCAGCCAATGCGGCACATGCAGCGGCGTTACCCGCGCCAACAACAATTACATCATAATCTGTATCAGCCATATTCCTGTTTTCCTTCAGACAATCCGAGTCAGCTAAAACCCCTAAGGACCTTATCCAGTACAAAAATTTCGAGGATGACGATATACCGGCTATCGGCGGTGCCGACAAGGGCAAGGACCCGTTCTATGCAGTCTGGACTAGACCTATTTACAGGACATCCGGTTAACATAAAAGATTTGTGCGACTTTAATTGAGGTGAGCGTACACAATCCAACGTATATCTAGCCCAGCCAATAAACCTGGTTTCCCAATATTAAATTAACTTAAGCGAAAATTCTTTCCTCTAACTATCCGCCCGCGGCTAAATTAGAGATTAGTAGACATGCCTAAGAAACTTTTTCGTTGGGGAATGTTTGACACCTAACCCAAAAGCGGCATAACGAGGCATATTACAATTTTAACATTTTGTCGGTCTAATTTGTTTTTAACATGACACAACAGAAAATGCAGTTTGGTCTCGCTATTCGTGGCCAGTATGCTTCCAATCAGAATATTCAAACATGTTTTGAAGAGCTAATTGCCGAATGCAAGGCAGCAGAGGCACTAGGTTTCGATTCTATTACTAAAACATCCCACTACAGCACGGCACCATTTCAAGCATTTCAACAATTTCCAATCCTAGCGCGGTTAAGTGCAGAAACATCACGCGTAAGACTCAACGCCGGCATTATTCTTTTATCTTTGCATAAGCCCCTCGATATCGCGGAACAGCTCGCAACTATCGATATCATGTCGGGCGGACGATTGATTTGCGGGGTGGCCCTAGGATATCGCGAAGTAGAATTCGCGGCCTTTGGAAGCGAGGTCAAGAAACGGGGCAAGTTACTTGAAGAAAATCTCATTGCGTTGAAACAACTTTGGACCGAAGACAACGTAACGATGAAAGGCAGTCACTTCGAACTTAAAAACGCATCATGCTGCCCTAAGCCCTTGCAGCGGCCCCATCCACCAATATGGATTGGTGCCAATGCCAACCCCGCGATCAAAAGGGCAGCTAAGCTCGGTGACTGTTGGTATATCAATCCACATAACAGAATCAGTGACATCAAGGAGCAAATCGAAGTCTATAAGTGGGCGCTCGACGAATGCGGCAAACCATTTCCTGAAGAACTACCAATGCGCCGCGAGGTTTTTGTAGCACAAACTCGCGAGGAAGCATTGCGGCTTGCCGGCCCATATCTAAAGAAAAAATATGATGCCTATCAAAATTGGGGACAAGGCGACCAACTTCCCGAAGGTGACCGTAATCTTGGCCTCGCGTTTAATGAACTTGCTGGAGATCGTTTTATTATCGGCTCGCCAGATGACGTCACTGAACAGATCGTCAATCTAAACAAGGAAGTCGGCACCAATCATCTCATTATGTCAATACAATGGGCAGATATGCCCCATTCTTTAACTATGGATACCCTGGCTATCCTTGGCGAAAAGGTCATCCCACAGGTAAGGCAGGCAATGGATTGAATTATGCTCGTTGTTCCGCTTCAATGTCTCGACGAAGCATGCGACGCGCGGCAATGCCAGGAGCATCTACATTGATATCGACCAAAGCCCGATTTGGCTCCGCGCACAACATTTTTTGTTGAGATTCCAATATCACAACATCTTCGTCAAAAGTTTGTGACACCATTTTGAAAAGGTCCTCCGAAACTTTTTTGTCACCAATGGCAAAGTCACGAGCGTGGCCGAAAAAATAGTAAGTAGAGGTTTCAGTTTCCGGTGTCGGCGCATTAAGGCTCCGAATATGCATGCCTGTGTCAGGCTCACCCAGCTTGGGATTGCACCTGCCCGTCGCACAGGCACCAGCACGTATTTGAGTCAAACACGGAGAAAATGTCTCAACAATCTGCCAGCGATCAACCGTCCCTTTGAAATCACCGAGCGCCTGAAACATCGGCGGCGCCGGCCGGTCTATGATCCAGCGGGTCATCCGGACCATATCCTCTTCACGGTCAGTCTTAATGGGAAACTCGCTGATATCGTCAGTCCCTAACGTATTAAGATGGACATAAGCTAAATGCGACAGATCAAGTAAATTATCGGTAATAAGCTCATAATTACAGTCGAGTTTAAGATATTTTCCTTTGACAAGTTCCCAGTCAGGGTGCTCAAACCACCACCAGTTTGGTATCATGCTTTCATCAGCTAATGCTGGATCTCCCATCCAGATCCAAACCCACTTCCAACGCTCCACCAATGGATAAGATTTTACTAACGCTCCAGACGGTATTTGATCTTGACCAGGTATTTTTACGCAAGCACCCGATTGATCAAACTCGAGTCCGTGATAGCCACATTGCAAACGATCCCCAACTACCTTGCCCATTGAAAGTGGCAATGCGCGATGACAGCACCTGTCTTCCAGGGCAACTGCCGTACCATCCTCCTGCCGATATAGTACAACGGGTTCACACAAAAGCGTCCGAGCTAAAGGTGCATGGGTAACTTCATGATCCCACGCGGCGACATACCAGCAATTCCTTCGGAACATATCAGTTTCTTTCCTTAATCAAGCTCTCGCCGTAATTCGACTTGCATCAACTATTCACGCTAATACCCAACAATAACCTCTCCCGAATTTGGGCTGATGACCTGACCCGTAATCATTTCAGTCTCTTCCGACGCCAACCAAGCAACCGCATAGGATATATCCTCTGGTGTTGTGAGGCGACCGAGCGGCATTTTGGTGCCACGTTCCTTAACCATTTCTGGCGTATTGCTGCCCTGCGTCATTCCGGTGAGGATAAAACCTGGCGCTACCGCATTAACACGTATCCGATCCTTAGCAAATTCCCGCGCCCAAGCTTTAGTGAAACCTGAAAGGGCTGCTTTAGCTGCCGCGTAGTGAGATGCAAATTCACTGCCGCCCATTGCATAGATGGATGAAATAACCACAATACTTCCCGACTTCCGGGCTTTCATACCAGGCAACACCGCTTTAGTTGCAAAGAACGAGCCTCTGACCTGAATCCCAAACATTTGATCAAAAACTACTTCATCAATATCCTCCACAGAGAGTTTGTTGCCGCTGACCCCCGCATTATTGACCAAAATATCGATCTTACCATGCGCATCTTCTGCTTGATTTATCTTGGAGGTGAAGTCAGTTACATCCCGAACATCGGCGATAAGAACAGAGGCTTTTTGACCATTGGCCCGAACCATTTCAGCAGTTTCATTCGCACCATCTTCTTTAATATCATGAACAATAATATCAGCACCTCGTTCGGACATCAGTGCAGCGTGGCTCCGCCCCATACCGCCGCCGGAACCCGTAATTAATGCTGTCTTGCCTTCTAAAGTAATAGCCATGTCTTTGCCTCCAATGCGTTCTCTTGTAATGTGCCGGCGATTTTAAACGAGAATGCTCTCCAATTGAAACGGTAGCACCCAAAAAGACTAAACTAGGGAGAAGACGATGGCAGTAAAACCAGCACCCGGCGTAGGCCAATATGATGTAAATAGCAACGAGCTAAGGAGCTTCCATGATAAGCGCGAGAAGTTTTTGTCTGGCGAAGATACGCCTCGGGATTATCTAGAACGCTGCATTATGGCTATCGAAGACCGTAATGAAGAAATAAAAGCATGGGCATTCCGTAACACCGAGCGCGCCCGCGATATGGCTGATGCTTCGACTAAAAGATATGCCGAGGGCAAACCGCTGTCTCTCGTTGATGGCATGCCAATCGGCATCAAGGATCTGATCGAAACCTGTGATATGCCAACCGAATATAACTGTGAGCTTTTCAAAGGGAATCAGCCAATCCGCGATGCGGCATCAGTTTACTTCCTACGTCAAGGAGGTGCGGTGCTTCTCGGTAAGACCGTTACCGTAACGCTTGGCGGCGGCGACCCGTCAATGACTCGAAACCCCTATGATACGCAGAGAACCCCTGGTGGATCCTCCAGCGGCACCTGCGCCGCAGTCGGCTCTGGTATGATGCCGGGAGGTCTAGGAACTCATGCCCGCGGCTCAACAATTCGTCCTGCAAGTTTCTGCGGCAATTACGGCCTCAAAGCAACGTTCGGGGCGCTAAACCGCCAGGGTGGTTTTTCTGCTGCTGAGACAATGGATCATCTCGGTATTCTCGCGGGTTCTATTGAGGATATGTGGATCATGGCTCGTTATATTTCAGAAACTGCTGGCGGTGACCCAGGGCACCCGGGTCTTTATGGCAGCCGCACTCCACCCCCAGCAAAGAAACCAGAACGACTCATTGTATTAGAGACCGCCGGTTGGAACGAAACCGACGATGCTAGTAAAGCAGCCTTTCATGAAGCAATTGGGAAATTGTCTGATGCTGGGTGTGAAATCTATACTCGGAAAGATGATCCAGCGATTGAAGCCTATGAAGCAGAAACCGAACAATCACCAGAGCTATGGCGGCAGCTTTACCGCTTTGAAATGCGTTTCCCGATGTATCAGTATCTCGATTACGACGCCGAAAAAATCCCCCCACGCCTAAAAGCTGGAATCCAGGAGGGTGCCGGTCTTACCCAGGCCGAATATCGCGCAGCTCTCGCTCGCAGAGTTTACTGGCGAGAAATACATGACGCGCTCGCCCGCCGTTGTGATGCTATGATCACTTTGTCATCGCCAGGACCTGGACCCGTCGGTGTTGACCAGGGGAGTGCGATCTTTAATGAAGCGTCTTCGATAATTGGTATGCCTGCGATCTCTTTACCGGTAATGACGGTAGAAAACATGCCGCTTGGTATGCAGATCAAAGGCCGGGTGCACGGCGACGAAGCACTGACCGCCGCCGGGCGCTGGATTAGCCAAGAATTGTTGCACTAGCTTTTCCCTTCCTAACCCTTCTAAACGGAGTAGTTTTACTTGGCAAAATATAGACTTGGTGTCGATGTAGGGGGCACGCATACCGATTTAGTGCTGGCCGACACTAAGACAAATGAAATCCTGATTGAAAAAGTTCACTCTACTCCCTCGAACCCATCCCTAGCGGTACTCGAGGGTGTTCAGCGATTTATAATACGAGGTGTCTCTGCGGCTGACATCGAGTTCTTTAGCCACGGCACAACAGTCACTACTAATGCCCTACTGGAATTGAAGGGTGCGACTATTGGCATGCTCATCACCAAAGGTTTCAGGGCTATTCAGGTGGTACAAAGCCAGGCCCGCGAAAGCAATCAATTCGAGCTAAAATTCCGGCGCCCAACCATGTTGGTCTCACAACAGATGACCCGAGAAATTGCCGGGCGGATAGATTATGCCGGAACCGAAGTCCAATCACTGAACGAAGACGATGTTCGCAATGCAGTGAGGTCATTGCAGTCTAAAGGGGCTACATCGTTCGCGATCTGTTACATGTTTTCCTTTATGAATTCTGAGCATGAAAAGCGCACAAAGGCAATAATCAACGAAGAATTTTCTGGAGCATATGTATCCTTATCATCAGAGGTCTTACCTCGTATTCGAGAATGGCCTCGTATGTCGACAACGATGCTCAACGCCTATTTAGAACCCGGCCTCGCCCGCTACGCCGATCACCTGGATAAGGGACTAAATATAGAGGGTATCGAAACCCCCCGCCGTTTTCTGATGCAATCCAATGGCGGCGTAATGCCGCTCAGCGCAACGGCGGGTGGAGGACGAACCGTCCAGACATTGCTGTCCGGGCCTGCGGCTGGCGTCCAAGCGACAGGCTACGTCCTCGGTGAACAGCAAGGCTGGGCGCAAGTTGTCACTATGGATATGGGCGGCACTAGCTGCGATATAGCCTTTATTAAGGATAGCAAACCATTGGAGGTTACCGAGGGCATGATTGCCAAACGGCGCCTCGACGTCCCCGCTTTTGATATCAGTACTATTTCTGCCGGGGGTGGGACAATTGCCCGCTTGACCGCCGCTAATTTTATCAGTGTGGGCCCAGATAGCGCCGGCGCCGACCCGGGTCCGGTTTGTTACGGTAACAACGGTGATCGCCCTACCGTTACAGACGCAGACTTAGTCTGCGGGTTTTTAAATCCTGGGTTTTTACTTGGTGGCGAGACCACTCTAGACCATGGCGGTGCTGTGGCGGCGATCAAGAAGACTATTGCTGACCCTATGGAAATTTCGGTAGAAGAGTCCGCCGCAGGTATCGTAAGGCTAATCAATGCGCGGATGGCTGATGAGATCAGGGTACAGGCTGCAAAAAAGGTTATCGACCTCTCATCTTTTACACTCGTACCCTTCGGTGGCGCCGGCCCAGTGCATGCTGCAATGGTCGCAGACGAGCTTAATATCCCGCGGATTCTCATACCGCCAAACCCCGGCGCGTTCTCGGCCCTTGGACTTTTATGCTCAGACGTCGTTCATGACTATATTCGCTCTGATATCTGTGAAATTAGTCAGCTAAAAGCTAACCGCGCCGAGAATTATTTCTTAGAACTGGAAAAGCAAGCATTCACAGATCTTACTGATGAGGGGCTGGGCCAAGACGAACACCAGTTTATACGCGACCTCGATTTACGATATGCCGGACAGGGTTATGAAATCAGAACCCCGCTCCACAATTTAGGGACCATGCCAATGACCACGGAAGGGCTTGATCGGGTTCAGGAACGTTTTCATGATCTACACCAAACTCTGCATGGCCACTCAGCGCACGATCAGGAAATCGAAGTTGTCAGTTACCGGGTTCGCGTGCGCGTTCCCGTGCCGAAACAGGATTTGCCCAAATTCGATATACCCAATGGCAAAACCTTATCGGTTGGTACCCGAAAGGTCACATTCGATGGCAGGGAGACCCAATTAGCAGCGGTTTACAATAGAGACACAATAAAATCCTCAACGATTGAGGGACCCGCCATTATCGAGCAGTTTGATTCAACGACGGTGTTTCCGCCCGGGTGGACCGCAAAACTGGATTGTTTTGGTAACATCATCGGAGAAAGGGGCTCACAACATGGCCGTTGATCCCATTACCGTGGAACTGCTCCGAAATCGAATTGCTAGTTTGATGGAAGAAATGGATTATCATTTTTACCGTTCAGGCTACTCAACTATTGTGCGTGAAAGCCGTGATTTCAGCTGTGTAATTGTTGACCCCAACGGGCGCCTCCTAGTCGCACCCTGGATGTTCTTTCACTCACCGGTATACTTCCATCTCGTCCAACGCATCAAAGACATATACGGACTTAAAGATCTTGCTGACGGTGACGTCTTTGTCACAAACCATCCATATGAAGGCAACATGCCACATGCTTCGGATATGGGTTTTATTTCGCCTATCTTTTTTGAGGGCACATTAGTCGCATTCGCAGCTACAATAGCTCACAAGGCGGATATCGGGGGTACCGTCCCAGGCAGCACCTATGGCTCAGCAACAGAGCTTTATCAAGAAGGCATGATGCTGCCGCCTATCCGAATCCACCGTGCAGGAGAGCCAATCGACGATATCATGCGGCTGATTTCAGCCAATACGCGTGCACCCTACGTCGTACTAGGAGATATTTCCGGGCAGATCGGGGTGACCCGTATCGGGCGCAAACACATAAAGGAAATGTGCAGCCGATTTGGTGTTGATACGGTATTGGGGGCAATGGAAGCGATGATTCTAGCCTCTGGAAGGGAGTTTTACGCCGCACTTAAAGCTATTCCAGATGGTGTTGGAGAAGCGACCGGCTATCTTGACCATGACGGCGTCGATGAGACAACAAAGGTAAAACTCAACGTCAAAATATCCATCCAATCTGGAAAACTACATTTCGACTTTACTGGCTGCGACCCGCAAACTCGAGGTCCAGTTAATCTTCGGATCGCAATGGTAGAGGCCTGCGTTTTTTATTGTCTTATCGGTTTGATAGACCCAAACCTCCGTTATAGCGATGGTGTCCGGGATCTCGTGACATTTAAATTCGGCGACCGTAGCGTGGTAAGCGCAGAACCGCCACGCCCATGCTCAAGCTATATGAAATGTTGCCTAAAGCTATGTGATGTGATCCTTGAGGCAATGGAGCCGCTTTTGCCGGGTAGGGCTATAGCCCATTCGGGCGGATGTGGCGGATCGATAATCGTTGCCTGGAAAGGCAACACACGACCTATACGTGGAAATCAATATGAAATATTCGGATCTGCCTATGGTGCGGGGGATGGCGCTGACGGTGCTTCCGGAGCCAGTGTAATGCTAGCCAACCTTTTTGCGGCCCCAGTTGAAATCATCGAGTCTGAATTTCCGTGTCGTATTCGTGAATATAGCTTGAACACTGATTCCGGCGGAGCGGGTGAGTTTCGCGGTGGTCTAAATTTCGTCCGCGAATATGAAATGCTGGAACCTGCAGAAATTGTCTACCGTGCTGACAGATCGATCGAGCTACCCTCTGGTATAAAAGGTGGTATGCCTGGTGGCCCCAGCCGTTTTGTTGTGAACCCGGGAAAGCCTGACGAACGACAAATGCCATCCTCAGCTCGAATGACTTTACCTGAAGGCACGACGTTCCGCGTCAACGGCCCTGGCGGTGGAGGATATGGTAATCCGAAGAAACGGGACGCAGAGGCTCTCGCAAATGATATTGCGGAAGGCTATGTCTCCGAAAAGGCGGCAAAAAGGTTCTATCGTTAAACAACAACCCTAATCAGGCTAATTTAATGCCCCTTCCAAAAAATATAGACATGCGGCCAATTACTGGAATTACCCTTTGACACGAGAAATTTCAAAGGGCCCTAGCAAGAAAGACCTTCATGCGGTTTATGCGTTTGGCATATTTAGCATGGCATTAATCGATATTTTCGTTCTACTAATTCCGATCTTTGCAAAAGAATCTTTAGGGATGTCCGATGGTGAGATCGGCAGTCTAGTTGGTGCGAGATCATTACTTTCACTATTTTTATCGATCCATGGCGGCGCCCTTATGGATAGGTTCGGAACCCGGCGTATCACCTTGATTTTTACAGGCACCGTAATCATCTGCGGTCCACTTTTTCCACTTCTCTCAACATTTTGGGCACTCTTTATTCTCCAAGTAATTAGCGGTTTTGCCATCTCACTAGGCTGGTCGGGGGCACAAACACTTATTGCCCGAGTTGCAGAAGGGGATGCCGAATATATCGGTCGTTTCAGTACTTTTGCCCGTATTGGCACTACAATTGCACCGATTTTCGCTGGCCTCCTTTTCGATTTAGGCGGGGCATGGCTTGCATATGGGTTTGGGACGTTCTGGGCAGTTGGCGCCGTTTACGCACTATGGAGGGCTCCAGAACCTAACCCGCCGCCAGACAAATCAAAATCCATTCCCAAATTTCGGTTGATAGACATTATGCCGAAAATATCTGATTACACGGCAACCTTTGCCCTTATGGCGATACCCGCGGTCGCATTCACAGCGGTCGCAATGCTTGTCCGTAATTCGACCTATGGCATCCAAACGACGGTCTACGTTACATATGCGCAAGACGCGGGTTTGACCGCAACAAAAATTGGACTACTTTTCGCAGCTATTGAATTGGCTGGAGCCGTCGGCTCATGGTATTCCGGCCGAATAATGCGCCGCTTCGACCCAATCCGGGTATTAGTAGTCACAACCTTTATTACAGTGTCACTCGTAAGCGCGACACCACTCCTCGGTGGCTTCGGTTCAACAACCTGGTCCATCTTTGGGTTTCTCCTGATCGGTCAACTAGCGCGCGGCATGACACAAGGTGTCTCCCAACCAATTCTTTTCTCCGTTCAAGCAATTATCGTAACTAAAGATCAACAGGGCACCGTCGTCGGGCTTCGTCAAACTATGAACCGCTTGGGTGGTATAATTATTCCCCCGCTTATCGGTTTCACTTCAGATATTTATGGCCGGGAGGAAAGTTTCTATATAGTTGGCGGGGGCTTACTCGTTATGTTGCTCGCATTAGCAATCTACGCTCGTTTCGTGCCAAAAATTGAAACCTAATTTGGTTCTAATTAGATATGTTGCCCGGGAATTCAAGTCAGTCTCTACCCCTTACAATAGTCCGGATCTCTACATAAAAAAATGTGATGTCTATAACGCTACAATCTAGAGAGTCGGGAAATTATGTGAACTACTCCAAAATAAGATTTTATTAGCCTAAAGCATTCAGGAGAAGAAATATGGACGCAATCCAAGAAGCCATTGATACCGTAGAAACGTTGCGAAAACGAATAACTAATATTAGCGAAGACGCCATGGACTTACTATTTCGTGAGGCCCGGACACATAACGCTTGGACAGATACACCGGTCACCGATACGCAGCTACTTGAGCTTTACAAACTCGTAATCAATGGGTCCACAAGCGGCAACTGCCTTCCTGCACGCTTTATTTATTGCCGTACCCCGGAAGCTAAATCGAGACTGATCCCCTGCGTCAATCCTGGCAATGTTGCCAAGCTTGAAGCAGCTCCCGTTTGCGCAATTATCGGTTATGACACAATGTTTTGGGAGCACTTACCTCAATTATTCCCGCATCGCGATATGACAGCGCAATATAGGGATAACGCGGAGCATGCTGAAACGGTAGCCTTCCGGAATGGCACATTACAAGGCGCGTATTTTATGCTCGGAGCCAGGGCAATGGGCATGGATTTCGGCGCAATGTCTGGTTTTAATAACAAAGCAGTTGATGAGGAATTCTTTTCTGGGACCACTATAAAGTCGAACTTCTTGTGCAATATCGGTTATGGCGATGCGTCTGGCCTATTCCAAAAGCTCCCACGTTTTGACTTTGATGAAGTATGCGAAATAATCTGAGCAATAGAGAAAACACTATCATCAAAGTCAAATCCAAAACATTAGATAGATAACAATTTATCCCATACGGGTGTCTTACTATTATCCCTGAGCTATAAAGAAGTATGAGTGAAATAATACTACCCACGCCATTAAGAATTATAGACTTAACCATGGCCGACGGTGCGATCATCCGCCTTCGACAACACGGCAACCCGGACGGCCCTAGACTAATACTTGCGCACGGAAATGGATTTGCCACTGCCGCTTACTTTCCGTTCTGGTCGCTTCTTGCTAGCCAATATGAACTTATAATTTATGACCAGAGAAGCCATGGGCAGAACCCTCCCCACGACGACATCAGCCATCATGATATACCTTACTTCGTCACTGATATGGATACCGTACTGGATAAAACCACGGAAATTTTCGGAACCAAACCAACAGCCGGGTTATTCCATTCAATATCGGCCGTCACCGCTGTCTGGCATGCTTTGTCCAAGGGATGGCGGTGGGATGCGCTAATTCTATTTGACCCCCCACTAGTTCCGGATCCCGGCCACCCACTCAACCAAATCGCTAAATCGTTTGAACTGATGCTATCCGATTGGTCCATAGCTCGCCCAGATCGGTTTCCCAACCCAGAGACACTAGCTAAACAGTTTTCTAATTCTAAAAGCATGAGCCGCTGGGTACCGGGGACCCATTCACTAATGCCCCGCTCCATCCTCCGCGAAGACAGAAATACCGGCGACTGGGTCCTATGCTGTCCGCCAAAGGGTGAATCCCAAGTTTATAAAACCAACTCTGAGTTGCATCTATGTGGAAAATTTGGTGACCTTTCGGGCCCATTTAAAATAATTGCCAGCGACCCCAACGACCCGAATGTCCGGTCTCCCGGGCTGGTAAACAAAGCCCTTTTTGAAGAATTTGGCCATCCTTACGATTCGGTTCCCGGAACTACCCATATGGTTCAAATAGAAAAACCAGAAGCCTGTGCAAAGATAGCAACAGATTTCTTTTCTAAAATCGCTTTCGGTTCCTAAACTCAATAATGGAGTTCGACGATGTCTAACCAGCCTAATTTTTTGTTGTTCATTAATGACCAACACCGCGCGGATCATCTTGGCTGTTATGGAAACAACATCGTCCAGACACCTAATATTGATTCCATATCAAGCCAGGGCACGAGATTTGACAAATTCTATGTCTCCACGCCGATATGTATGCCAAACCGTGCGACGCTCATGACTGGCCGTATGCCATCGCTTCATGGTGTTCGGCAAAACGGTATTCCATTACCGCTAAACCAAACTACTTTTACGCAACTTTTGAATGCCGCGGGCTACCGCACCGCGCTGTTTGGAAAGAGCCATTTACAGTGTATTTCGGCAAACCCTGTGGAAGTAGGGCTCCCAGTTCCTGACCCTAAAAACGTTCAACCGCCGGCTGCCTTGCCAGAAGCTTATCGCCACATGTGGTTGGACGGAGATTACGAACAGGAACTCCCACCTACCTGGAAAACAAATCCTGACTTTGAGCCAGACCTCCCATTTTATGGATTTGACGAGGTGGCTTTGGCAATCGGCCATAGTGATCGAGTGACGGGCCATTACTCTCGTTGGCTTGCCGAGAGGCACCCTAATCCAGACTCATTGCGGGGGCCAAAAAATGCCCTACCAGCAAACCGAAAGATCAAGGCGCCCCAGGCTTGGCGCACTGCCATTCCAGAAGAGCTATACCCTACTACTTTTGTCGCCGAAAAAACCATCGACTTTATAAAACAACACGGAAAATCTTCCGGGGATCAACCGTTTTTCGCACAATGCTCCTTCCCGGACCCACATCACCCGTTTACTCCACCAGGTAAATATTTTGACATGTACGATCCGGCTGACATCCCGACGCCAGACGCGTTTTTTCATCCAACCGAAAAACTTCCCCCCAATGTTGCTGCCTTGCATGCTGAGCGCGACCAGGGAAAGGCAAACAAGACGGGACAGCGGGGATTTGGCTGTAGCGAAGAGGAGGCTCGTGAAGCTATCGCCCTTAATTACGGTTCAATTACAATGATCGACGATGCGATAGGGCGTGTACTCAACGCACTCAATGATAGCGGGCTTTCAGACAATACCATAATCGTATTCACCACAGATCATGGCGACTTTATGGGTGACCACCAACTCCTTTTAAAGGCAGCCATCCATTATCAAGGGCTCATCCGAGTTCCATGCATCTGGTCGGATCCGCAATCTACTACGGGGGGGAATGTATCAAGCGCATTTACCGGCACCATAGATCTTGCAAGCTCATTTCTCGATAGGGCCGGTGTGGAGAGCTTTAATGGCATGCAAGGCTTAAACCTTGGAGAAATTGCTGATGGTGCTCCCGGCCATGATTCGATGATCATCGAAGAGAGCCAACGTAGAGGATATATGGGATTTGACCCTAATTTCCGTGCCCGGACAATTGTCGCCGACCAATGGAGACTGCCGCTCTATTCCGGTGCGACTTGGGGCGAGCTCTATAATCTTGAAAATGATCCCAACGAGTTTGACAATCTATGGGACGATCCCAGGCACAAGGGCCTCCGCACTGAAATGCTCGAGCGGCTTGCCCGGCGCATGATGGATCTCTCTGATTCAAGTCCTCTTTCTATCGGGCACGGTCCTTAAAATCTCTAAAGTGCGCGGCTTACCCCGCCATCGATATCAATCAATGACCCGTTTATGAAATTTGCTTTTTCCGAACATAAATAAACCACCATATTCGCAGTATCCTCCGGTGCACCAATGCGTCCCAGCGGAACATTTGATGCGGAAGTTTTGCGAATTTGTTCCTCTGTTTGACCGGTAATCTCCATACGTTGCTGAACCAACGTATCCCAGCGTTCAGTTGCGGTAGCCGCCGGGTTGATGCCATTCACTAAAACATTATCGGGACCACATTCCTCCGCGAGAGCCTGGGTAATATTGAGAATGGCGGCATTAATTGCGCCCCCAGCAATATATTTTGCAGTCGGGAAATGCCCACCCCGACCTATAATATTTATGATTCTGCCCCACTTCCGACCTCGCATGCCGCCCATGACCGCTCGAGAGCAGCGGACGTAGCCCATCAATTTAAGATCAAAACAGGATTGCCAGACCTCGTCGCCGAGTTCGCCAATAAAACCAAGCGGAGCTGATCCTGCATTATTGACTAAGATGTCAATTTGACCCAGGGCGGTTTCAGCTTCTATAACAACCCGCTCGACTTCCTCTGCAACGGTTAGATCAGCTGCAATTGGTATTACCCTACCCGATTGATTTGAAGCAATTTCACTCGATGCTATCGCAAGCCGATCCGCATTCCGCGCGACGATAACCAAATTTACGCCTTCCTCGGCTAACGCTTCAGCACAAGCGCGCCCAATGCCCTGACTACCGCCAGTGATCAGAGCATTTCGTCCTACAATCCCAAGTTCCATCGCCGTATCTCCTAAAAGTATGCGCCCCTTATTTAAACGGCCCTATGCCGGGATGCAAAGAACCTAGGCACATTGTCGGATAAAACACACCGTGATAACTTTCCGCACGTTCTAAATTTGGTAATGGAGGTACCCAATGGATAAAAAAATGCTCCCTGCTTTTAAAAAGTTCGTAAACGATTTACGCGGAATTTGGTCAGAGTTTCCGGACGACGAAACCCGAATGAAGCGTGCACATGAGCTCATGGAGAAGGAACTCCTGCCAGACCCAGCTTTGCAAAAACATTGTAAAGACTGGCCGTCAACTGAAGGTCGTAAGAACCTTCTCTTCTATACGGACCCAGATCATGGTTTCGTTATCAACGGAGTTGTCCGCGTTCCAGGCCGAACTGGCAGTGTGCACGACCATGCCGATGGCTGGGTCCTCTATGGTCTACTCGATGGGACAGAATCGCTTGAACGTTTTAAAGCGGTCGAGAGTCGGAAGGAAGAAGGTTACGTGAAGGTCGAACTTCTAAGTGATACTCAAGGTCAAGCTGGCAAGGCAGATTTGGTACCCCCCTACGACATCCACGCCGAACAGGGCAGCGATAGCCGATCAGTCGCGGTGATCTTGCGTAGCCGTGTCTTAGTCGGGGAGGTTTTACAAGGCCGCTACAATCGAGAAACGGGCGAATATTATGAAGGCTCTGGTCCCGAGCAAATACCTTACGAACTATCGTCATAATTGATAAGGGCGCAAAAATACCTATGGCCGACTCACCAATCTGGATCAGCGAGGCCGATGTCACTTCAATGGTCAGCCTCCCTGATGCCATCGAAGCCCTAGAACGTGTCCTGCCACTCGAATCTCAAGGGAAAGCACAAAACATGCCTAAGGGCCACCTTATGGTAGCCGACAATGATGCCATGCATGTACTCGGGTGCTCAGTTGGCGGTGAAGATATCTGTGGTTTTAAGAATTGGATAAATGTCCGAGGCAAATCGGAGACAATTGTCGAGCTATTTTCCATGGAAGACGGCGCCAATCTCGCTGTTATTGAAGCAACTGCGCTCGGTCAGATGCGCACTGCCGCAATGACTGGCGTGGGAACCAAGCGCCTTGCCCCTGTCAATGCAGATGAGATGGGTATTATTGGGTCTGGAAAACAGGCGTTGCCGCAGGTCGCGGCATGCCACGCCGTCCGTCCGCTGAAAAAATTACATGTATTCAGCCGCAACCCAGAAAACCGCAGTCGCTTTGCAAACGCAGTACGGTCCGAATTCGATTTTGAAGTGATCTCCTGCGAGACCCTCGAAGAGACAACGAAAGACATGCCAATTGTCACGATCGTAACAAACTCAACCGTTCCATTTTTAAAAGCGGATTTTATGGCAAAAGGCTCCCATCTCAACGCGATGGGCGCAATAGTGCCCGCTAGAATTGAATTTACCGACAATATCTTTGACCGGGCAGACATGGTTGCCGTCGACAACCTTGGGACTATCCAACACATGTCCGCGGAATTCATCGCCCATTTTGATGGCAAAGATGATCCTGGCTGGAAAAAGATCCGGACAATTTCGGAACTAATAAGAGACGACATTGCGCGCCCTGCTGACGCGGATATAACCTTGTTCAAAGCGATGGGAATGGGCCTATCAGATTTATCCTTAGCCATCGATATTTACAGGCGTGCCCGTGCCGAAGGCAGAGGACATCGCTTACCAGAGCGGATCAAGACGCCGCCTAGACTTCAATAAGTCGCTTGCAAAGCCTGTTTAAAACTTAGTCGATTTGAATATTTTGGATTACAACATCTTCCAATGGCACGTCACCCATGCCGTCACGCTGCCCTGTCGTTGAGCCCTCAATCTGGCGAACGACATCCATGCCAGAGGTCACCTTGCCAAAGACTGCATAGCCCCAACCGCGAGGGTTTTTATCGGTATGATTTAAAAAATGATTATCGGCGGTATTTATAAAAAATTGTGCGGTCGCTGAATGAGGATCGTTAGTGCGGGCCATTGCTAACGTCCCAACCACATTCTGCAATCCGTTATCAGCTTCATTTTGGATAGGATCATTTGTATCTTTCTTTTTCAAACCAGGTTCAAAGCCTCCACCTTGGATCATGAAACCCTCAATTACCCGATGAAAAATTGTACCGTCATAAAAACCGGCTTTAGCATAATTTAGAAAATTTTCTACCGACGCCGGCGCCTCTTTAGCCGCAAGTTCAACTTCAATAACGCCCAAGCTAGTTGTTATTTTCACGCGCTTACTCCCCTCTGCCGCATGAGTCCCCATTGCAAACAAGACCATCGCAAGGGTCACCATAGCGGTAATAATTTGTTTAAACATAAAACTCTTTCTCTAACATTTTAACTATTTTTTTCATAGGGTTACCAAATTTTGGCATCCGCGAAATTCCTCCTGTAGAGACTATGTCATCGCGTTTAGAACTCGCAACCACGAAAGGTAGTACCAGATTTTAGGCCCATAATTTACAACTTCAACTTGTTAAAATGCACGAGGGAATTTACTTTAAAGACCGTAAAGGGCGCGCGCATTATCCTCTAATATTTTTGTAGCCACCTCGGCGGACACCTTCCCATCGGAACTTAATTTGCGAAGGGCCTCAATTTCGGTTGAGGTGTCAGCATGGCCATAATCTGTACCAACAACTAATTGCGTTTCGCCGGAATACTTCAAAACATAATCAATATCATCAGTAACCTGGCATGCAACCCAGATATTGTTATCTGCCATAATCGATTCAGAAATATCTTCACCACGCCGAGCCATTCTAAGCCCGAGATCATTGAGTGCATAAGGGATCCATTGCGCACTGACCTCGACAAAGGCCCACCGTAATTTTGGAAACATTGAAGGGATACCTTTGAACAACAGCTGATGAAATGTCGCCACCAATGGAAGCTTGGCTTTCGCAAACCCACTGTCTTCCCGATACATACTTTCCAGCAGAAAACTATTATTACCAGCGTGAAAACAAATAGGTAAATCGAGTTCCTCCGCCATCTGATAAAGCTTAAAGAACTTTTCCGAAAACAAAGGCGTGTCATGCTCAATGCCGTGCATATAAACACCGCAGGAGCCATTTTTCTTACCGAATTCCAACTCTTCGCGGCACTTGTCCATATTCAAGAGATGCGGCATCACTACCCAGCGTAGGCGATCAGGTGCTTGTTTCCATATACTCACCAACCACCTATTATATGATCGTATCAAAGCATATTCGACTTGTGGTGTCTGGGTCCACGGCCGCAGGAATACAGTGGGGTAAAGGACTTGAACCTCAATTCCAAGTTCGTCCATATGTTTTAAGCGCCCACCAATATCCTCCATTTCTCTCGCTTCTTTGGCTGTATCTGCGCCAACATTACCCTCCTTGGGTAACATGCGGTTATCCAGAAACCAGAATTCGCGTTGAGCAACACCCACATTACTTAGAACGGTGTGATCTGAGCGTTTGGACTGTACAACGAGGGGGCGGTATTTCTCGAATTCCGGATCGAGAAAGTCAAAGGTAGACTCGCATTCTACCACATGCGCGTCAGCGTCAATTGATCCCATTTATAATTTTCTCCACCTGAAGTTTATTTTATGAGCGCTAGAATACAGGATATTTGCTATAGAGAAATACCTCTACCGCGTTTGGCGTGCGCCCTTCAATGAGATATGAAGGGTTAACCAAATTGGGAATTAGGGCATTTTATCATGACCGACCGGCCAAATTTCGTTTTATTTATTACCGATCAACACCGTGCGGATTATTTAAGCTGTGCGGGACACCCGGTGCTTAAAACACCTAATATTGATTCTATCGCCAGTTCCGGCGTTCAGTTCAATCGATTTTATGTTTCGAATCCAGTTTGTATGCCCAATCGTGCTACGTTGATGACAGGAAGGACACCTTCAGCACATGGTGTACGGCAAAATGGTATACCACTGCCCCTTTCTTCCAATACCTTTGTTGAAATGCTGCGCGACGCCGGTTATCGCACCGCGTTGGTGGGTAAGAGCCATTTACAAAATTTTACAACTTTTCCCCCCATGAACATTGAGACTGATACACCCGAAAATTACACCGCTCCACGCAACGACAAAAAAGAAGCCCAAATAGGCGCTTTTATGGATGGTAATTACAAACAGGAGCGTCCGGATTTTTGGGACAACCCCGACGCTAAACTCGATTTGCCATTTTACGGCTACGAACATGTCGATCTTTGTTTTGGTCATGGAGATGAATGCGGCGGAGACTATTACTGGTGGCTCAAAAACCATCATGATAATGCTGATGATTTGCGCGGACCTAAGAATGGGATGCCGCATGAATATTCTGTCCGCCAGGCCTGGCGTACTAAAGTACCTGAAGACCTGTATCCAACTGCTTGGATTGCCGATCACGCTGAGGACTATATTAATAATTATGCAAAATCTGATGATGAAGCACCGTTTTACATGGTTGCTTCCTTTCCTGACCCCCATCACCCCTTTACTCCACCCGGTAAATATTGGGATATGTACAAACCGGAACAAATGGAGGTGCCACAATCCTATAACGTCAATAACTGGAACCCACCGCCGCATGTCCAGGCACTGCTAGCCCGACGCGATGAGGGAAAACCGCCGGAAGACGGTATTATGTCCTACGGCATCAATGTGCAGGAGGCCCTGGAAGCCCGCGCTCTCACCTGCGGGATGATCGCAATGGTGGATGACGGGGTAGGAAAAGTATTAGCAGCACTCGAAGCCAATGGATTACGAGAAAACACCGTTGTTATGTTCACGAGCGATCATGGAGACCATCTCGGCGACCACTCCCTTTTGCGTAAAGGCCCGGCACATTATCGCGAACTAGTTCGGGTGGCTTTTCTTTGGTCGGATCCGGGGTCAGAGGTAAACGGCGCAGAAACAGAAGCGCTGTCGGGGACTATGGACATTTCAGCAACTGTCCTGGATCGCGCTAGGGTAGCTCCCTATAACGGATTACAAGGCAAAAGTATGTTACCAGTCGCCAATGACCCAACATCAGCTGGCCCACGCGATGCCGTCCTTATAGAAGAAGACAATCAGCGTATCTTGCCAGTTCTGGGTAAAGATCCCAAAGCCAGGACGCTTATCACTAAAAACTGGCGCCTCTCGGTCTATCATGGAAAGGACTGGGGTGAACTCTATGATTTAGAGAACGACCCGGGTGAACTCACTAATCTCTGGGATGACGCTGAGTACCAGGACACCAAAAAGGCAATGATGGAACGTCTAGTTCACGAACAGATTGCATTAAATGACAGCTCCCCCCAACCTCTTGGGCGGGCATAGGCGACTGTAAAGATGGATCCGCTTGCAAAAGAAATTCTTACGTTCTGGTTTGGGACAACCGACATGGCCTCACCAATCAAAAAGAGGGCGGTTTGGTTTAGGTCAACACCAGAATTCGACCAGACGCTAATTGACGATTATACGTCCGTTCATGAACGCGCGTTTGCTGGAGAGCTTGATCATCTAATGGAAACCCCTGAGGAAACTTTAGCTTTAATCATTAGCCTCGATCAGTTTCCAAGAAATATCTATCGCGGCACACCACGCGCGTTTGCCGCCGACGCAAAGGCACGCGAGATTACGAAACATGCACTCGACAAAAAGTTCCATAAAGATATAGAAAAATGGCCTAAGATCTTTATGTACCTGCCATACGAGCATAGTGAGCTATTAAAACATCACGAGCGTATTCTCCCGCTCTATAAAGCCGTAGCTGATGAGGGCTCAATAAAGTCAGCGCAAGGACACCATGACACGATTAAGCGCTTTGGCCGCTATCCCCACCGGAATGAAGTATTGAGTCGTCGAAACACACCCCAAGAAGACGAATATATGAAAAATCCCCCGACCTGGGGAAAAACCAAAGCAGAAGTCGAAGATATGGAACGCCAAAAGGCAGAGCGAGGATAATCCTCCTTTATGTAATCAGCCGTTCTATGCGTCTTCGAATTGGTTTTTACCGAAATAGTTATTGCGGATACGGTTTTTATTCCAACCAGGAATAGGCGGGTCGCCTGCGGTTCCAATATCATGCAAATCGATTATCTCAATTGCATTACCAAAGGGGTCCTGAAAATAGGCGTGACGTCCGGCAAACGAAGTATGACCTTCGTCTTCATAACGCACAATTTCAATATCATTAGCTTCAATAAAATTGACCGCCTGATCATATTGTTCACCACAAACAAGGAAGGCGTTATGATTCAATCAGTGGCCTGCCTTATCAAGTTCGGCAACGCTGTTCGTGAAATGGAATATCCCCGTTGGTTTAAAGGGAGCCGGGTCTACTTTTTGTACGTTAGTTGTCCCCTTAAGGGCCGGACTTTTGAAGTCAACCATCGCAAACTATTCCAGAGATTGTTCCTTTTTACAGACTAACCCAACTTAGGGGGATGGTCGATTCTCGAAATCTTTTACCTAGCGCTGAATATTTGATCCGCGCTCCGGCAAACCAAATTCCTGGTGACAAATTTCAGCAAGCTTAGTCACACCTTCCTGTATCTCTTCAATCGTTGGGTTCCCAAAACATAAGCGCATATTGTGGTGCCCTGTATCTGGATCAGCCACCCATTCGGTGCCTGGGTTAATCGCAATACCCTCCGCACCAGCTGCCTCAAAAAGTTTCATCGTATCAACGCTATCGGGTAGTGTGACCCAAACAAATATGCCGCCTTTTGGCATTTTACCCTCAGCCGTCGTTCCGAATGCCGCCGCAAGTGCTTCAACCATCGCGTCACATTTATTCTTCAAAATAGACCGCAGCCCCACGATATGCTCCTCAAAATGTTCCGGGCAATATTCTCCTAGCACCATTTGTTCTAGTGCTCCTGAGCCACCATCTCGTTTAACAGCGAGCATACGGGACAGAATGCCCCATTCAGCTACCAAGTAGCCAACGCGCAGCGCTGGGGCGATAGTCTTAGAAAACGTACCACAGAAAATAACCCGCCCATCCTCATCCAGAGCACGAATCGCTCGGGGGCGGCGGCCATCAAAGGTGAGGTCCGCATAGCAATCATCCTCAAAGATTGGCACATCAAATTGACCGGCTAATTTTAGAAATTCTAAACGCCTTTCTTCGGGCATCACCGTGCCAGTGGGATTCTGTACTGTCGGCACGGCATATAAATATTTTGGTTTAATGCTAGCCTTTTTGAGGTCTCCCAAAATATTACTTAACGTATCCATCCGGATCCCATCCCCATCTAGCGGCGCGCCAATCGCACGTATACCTAGGCGGTTCAGACGTTGGATTGCCCCCTGATAGGCAGCTTCTTCTATAACAACGGTATCTCCTTTAGCTAAAAGAACATCGTTTACGAGATCCAATGCTTGTAGAGAACCAGAGACCAAGAGAATGTCCTCTGCTGTCTGCACCATACCAGTCGTTTTTTGCAGAAAGCCAGCAAGGAACTCCCGCAGCGGCAGATAACCCTGAGAACCGCTTTCAAGACTATAGGTGGCAAGGGTTGACCCCTCCCTGTTCAAAACGTTTGTCGCCGCATTGATAAAATCTTTTACCGGTACTGCTCCGCCGTCGTTATGCCCGCCCACAAAGTTATATTTGGGAAAGCCCGACCAACGACTAGACGCAGGGGGCAAACCAGGACGAAAAACCGTTGAATAATCGAAAGCCATCTCCCGCTCTCCATTGCATTAATTAAATATCAGTATTTAAAAGGCTTCTTAGCGGTTGGCGACTGCCTCTTTATAAAAACTGAGATCAAGGTATTTCTCGGTATCTTTCAACTGAATTCCCTGCGGGGCATATTGGCTCCGAACCTCAAGCACAGTCTCCAGACCCTTCATATCTACCTCACCCATCGGTACCAAGCCTGTCTGCGGTGATAGAAGTTTCTCCAACGCAGGAGCAACACCCTTTTCTGGCATTTGTGGCATATTTGTACCAAGAATTGTCGCAGCCTCTACTTTATTAGCTGGGTTTAATATCCAGTCTAAGGCGTCAAGATATCCTTGAATAAATGAAATCATAGAAGGGCGATTTTCGTTGGCCCAGCCCCGCATCGCACCAAACATCTGCCCGGGATAATTCTTAAACGTCTGCTGACTATTTTCGAGAATCCTATACCCGCCGGCGCGCGCTTGCCCGGTAAAGGGTTCGATCAGAAGTGTGCCGGCATGTTCACCTTTCTGTACAGCTTCCCATCGATGTGGTGTAGCACCGACCGAAACCATTTTATAATCATCCGGTTTTAAACCGGCATTATCGAGCATACGGTAAAGTACGAAAGCAAAACCAGTAGTGAGCGCATCCATCGCGAGAGTTTTACCTTTTAAGTCTTCAAAAGACTTAATCCCTTCTGAAACCACAAAGGATAACTCTATCTGTGTTGAGCCCATGAAAACGAATAAATCGGGGTCACGGTCGAGTTCAACTTCACCGGCGCCCTCCTGATAGGCTATAAAATTATCTACCGCGCTGCAGGCGATATCGAATTCACCAGCCACTAGCTTCTGCGCCTGGTACATTGAACTCGGTGTCCGTTCAAGATCAACGATTATACCACGCTCTTCGAAATGTCCTTTATCAATACCTACAAAAAGTGGCAACAACCCAGTACCCGGAAAGCCTATAACTCTGATCTTTGAAATTGCCATTATTTACTTCCTTATCCTTGAGCTTTGCCCTGCATCACCCGCCAGATTTTTAGTGGCGGCAGCGGCATTTTAATATGTTCAACATCATAGTCTTGTAGTGCGTTAATAACGGCGTTGGTAATGACGGCGGGGGCCGGTGTCGTCCCTCCCTCTCCACCTGCTTTCACGCCAAGCGGATTGGTCGGTGACGGAACCTCATTTAAAGCTGTATCAAAATTAGGAAAATGGTCGGCACGCGGCATACCATAATCCATAAAGGAGCCGCAGAGCGGCTGTCCGTCACCGTCAAAAACACATTCCTCCCACATAGCCTGTCCAACCCCTTGGACAATACCACCATGTGTCTGACCATCGACAATCAACGGATTGATTGCCCGCCCGACATCATCAACCGCTGCGTAACGAACAATCTGCGGGGCCCCAGTATCTATATCGATTTCAATTTCACAGATATGACAACCATTTGGGAAGACTGGGGTATGCATTTCATTATCTTCGATAACCGACAATCCGTCAGTGAGATCTTTCGGTAGCTCAATTTTCGCTGCTTCTGCACCTAGTTCCAGTAGATTGAGACGGCGGTCTGTGCCTGTCACGGCAAATACACCATCTTTAAACACAATATCTTCAAGAGAGGCTTCGAAAACAAGCTCAGCAATGCGTCTACCCTTTTCGATCATAGCCTCTGACGCCTTAATAATTACTGTGCCTGCCATCCTCATGGAGCGGCCAGAATGCGAGCCCCCACCGACCTTGACGACATCGGTATCACCCACGATCACATTGACCTGCTCCACTGGCAGCCCAAGAAATTCGCTAGCTACCTGCGCAAAGCTGGTCTCATGGCCCTGCCCGCTTGGCTGGGTCCCTATCACTAAATCTAGCTGGCCTTTCTCAATACGGACATGCAGTTCCGCCTGCTCGACCGGTGTACCGATAGAGCTTTCGACGTAATGCGCTACACCGCGACCAAGGATTTTACCACGGGATCTGGCTTCTGCCTTCCGCGCCTCGAATTCATCCCAGTCATTGAGCCCCATAACCATATCGAGGCTTTTCTCATATTCGCCGCTATCATAATGCATGCCAACTGCGTTGCGATACGGCATCTCTTCAGCCGTAACTAGATTCTTGCGGCGCAGCTCAATGGGGTCAAAACCAAGCGTCCGTGCAGTTTTCTCGACCATGCATTCGATGCAGTAGATGATTTCGGGTCGTCCAGAGCTCCGATAGGCATTTGTCGGGGGCGTATTTGAAAAGGTGGCGCGGGATCGTAAGTGTGCTAGTGGGATTCGATAGGATCCGGTTATAATACCTGAGCCCTTGGACAAGGGAGACAATGACACACATTTAGCGCCTACATTACTAATATTCGATGAACGAAGTGCTTGGAAGGTACCATCGGCATCAAGAGCAAGTTCCATATCGACGATTAGATCCCGCCCCTGATAGTCACTCACAAAAGCCTCAGACCGGTCAACAGTGAGTTTGACCGGACGACCCACTTTACGCGACGCCCAAGCGACTAAAGGAAATTCAACAAATAGACGATTCCGAGTCCCAAAATTTCCACCAACGTCCAAGGCATAAACCCGGACCTGATTATTCTCGACACCAAGAATAGATGCAATTTCGCGCTTTTGTCGAACCGTCCCGCCACTCCCGGCATAAACCGTATACTTCTCCTGGTTTGGGTCATAAACACCGAGAGCTGATCGTGGTTCCATCGGTACGCCCGTCACGCGAGGAATATCAAACGACATTTTGATGACGTGATCAGCCTTGGCAAAGGCTTCTTTGGTTGCAGCCTCATCACCAAAGAAAGTTTCGACAAAGACGTTATCGGGAATCTCGTCATAAAGATTAGGCGCGTCTCCAGCCGCCGCCGCTCGGGTTTGCGTCACGGGAGGAAGTATCTCGTAATCGATCTCAACAACTTCAGCCGCCTCAGCGGCCTGTTCTTTAGTTTCAGCAACGACCATTGCAATGCCCTCGCCAACATATCGACCCTTGTCTGTTGGCAGAAGGGTATTAATTCCGGCAAAACTATCGTCACCAACTTTACAGCCCGGCCCATGGAGTTTCATATCAAACT
>CAYZDH010000011.1:0-27352 GCA_964477025.1 uncultured Rhodospirillaceae bacterium
TCAACCTCATTATCGCGATATTGTCCTCGGTCGACGCCGATAACAGAAATATTCTTAAGTAACACGTAGTTGGTTTTCATGTCGGCGATAATGCCACTAGTAAAGCCAACAACAATCATGCGCCCGCGAAATTTTAAACACCTTAGTGCGCCGCTAAAGACCTCTCCGCCCACCACTTCAATTACTACATCAACGCCTTGCCCGTCAGTTACTGCATGAACTTGATCACGTATGCTCTCCTTGAGATTGTCAACCGAAAGGTCGACGATATGATCTGCGCCATTATCACGAGCTATGTTCGCCTTAGAGGGGGTTGTAAGGCCCGCAATAACATTACAACCTTTTTGTCTCGCAAGCTGCATTGCAGCGATACCAACGCTCCCACTCGCCCCTGTGACAAGCACAGTTTCTCCAGGCTTAATCGATGCCCGATCAATTAAGGCCAAGTAGGAGGTTTGAAAGGCGATACCTATGGATGCGGCTACGTCGAAAGGAATAGCCTCTGGAACCAAATAACACTCATGCTCAGGCGCTATCGCCTGCTCGGCAAAAGTTCCATATTCAACCTGTATCATAACTCTATCACCTGGCTTAACACGGGTTACACCCTCCCCAACCGCCGCGACGATACCTGCCCCTTCCTTACCCGGGACAAACGGGAGATCAGGACGAAATTGATACTTCCCTTGAATAGTCAACAAATCAGGAAAATTAACTGCGGCAGCGTGGACATTTACCAGAACCTCTCCTGCCCTAGGTATTGGAGACGGTATTTCCTCCAGAACTAAATCTTCCGGCTGCCCTATTTCATTTAACATTAACCCACGCATTTCAAATTTCCTTAGTGTGCTTTCTGTTTGTAACCATTACTATTCAGTCTCACCAATAGGAGCAAGAGATGAAGATCGGGGTACCCAAGGAAGTCAAAGACCACGAATATCGTGTCGGAATGACTCCACCCGGGGTTTTTGAACTCATTCGTCTTGGACACGAAGTTATTATTGAAAGCAATGCAGGGCATGCCATCGGCATCGATGACCAAGATTACGTGGCGGTCGGTGCAACCATTGCCGCTAATCCTGCAGCCGTTTTTGAAACGTCCGAAATGATTGTCAAAGTCAAGGAACCTCAAGCATCTGAAATCGCCCTGTTACGTGATGGCCAGGTACTTTTTACATACCTCCACCTCGCACCGGACAGAGCACAAACACAAGGCTTACTAGATAGCGGCGCCATCGCCATCGCATACGAAACTGTCACCGATAATTATGGGGCCCTACCTTTGCTTGCCCCAATGAGTGAAGTTGCGGGACGCATGTCAGTCCAAGCAGGGGCCTCCGGCCGCGAAATTGAGCGTGGTGGACGTGGCGTACTTCTTGGCGGAGTGCCAGGAGTTCCACAAGGCAACGTCGTGGTAATTGGCGGTGGTGTCGTCGGGACTAACGCCGCCTTTATAGCCAATGGCATGGGTGCCAGCGTAACCATTATCGACATGTCTCAACGGCGCATGGCCGAGCTTGATTTTCAATTCCAAAGCCTTGTCACAACTTTATATTCTACAACACATAGTATAGAGGAAGCGGTACTAAACGCTGACTTGGTTATAGGAGCCGTCCTCGTCCCAGGTGCCGCTGCCCCAAAATTGGTAACCCGCGACATGGTCAAAAAGATGAAAAGAGGTTCAGTCGTTGTAGATGTAGCCATTGATCAGGGTGGATGTATTGAAACTAGCAAACCAACGAGCCATTCCAATCCTTACTATATCGTAGAAGGTGTCGTGCATTACTGTGTAACCAATATGCCTTGAGCCGTATCCAGATCATCGACTTTTGCTCTTAATAACGCCACGCTGCCATATATCGTAGCCCTAGCCGAACAGGGCCCTAGAAATGCCATGCTTACCAATACCCATTTGGCAGCAGGCCTTAACGTATTTCAGGGCAAATTAACCTATAAGGCCGTCGCCGAAGAACAAGGAAAAGAGTACATCGAAACTCGCGAGGCTCTTGGCGCCTGAGACAGAAAAAGAAAGTCCAATGGCTGAGGAAGAACGCAAACGAGTACTTGCCCCAAGGGGCAGACCCATAAGCATTAAAGTCGGCGGACAGATGGTCAACGCCTTCACCGCTACTCATCATAGCGGATCGGGCCCTGGACTGTTAATCATCTCTGACCTGGATACGTTAGATGCTGGTATTGAAGAACGAGCAAACTTATTTGGTCAGGAGGGTTACACAGTCCTAGCGCTTCCAAACGATTTGTCAGCCACCAATATTATTGAGGCCGTTCAAACTTTACGAAATTTTTCTTCAACAAATGAAGAAATTGTTGCGGTTGGGTATGGAAATGGTGGAATGCTCGCACTGCGATCGGCCACTGAAGCCAATTTTAAGGCTGTAGTCGGATTTGATGTCATGCCATTAGCCGGCAAGAATAATGTTCTAGAAAGTGTTTCCTGCCCATTTGTTCTTCAATATGGGATCAAAGATGCACCAGACGCTGAGGCACTCGTTGCAACATTAAAAAGTAAATTTGTTCGTGGGGATGGTTCCCGTATCTACGGATGGGAAGAAGGCACGCCAGGGTTCTCAATTAAAGAACGCGAAAACTACAATAAACTCGCTGACAGCCTAGCTCATTCACGCACCTTGGAACTGATCCGGCGTGTCGTCGGCCCCTATTATGATTACGCCGCCTTATTTGCCGAACATGTCTACCACGAATTCACTACCCGGGACGTTGATGCCACCATGGCTACAATGATTGACGAACCATATGTCAATCATACACCGACGCTGACAGGCGGCGTAGGGCATGACATGCTCAAACGTTTCTATAAGTATCACTTTGTCGATCAGAATTCCGGGGGACGAGATCGTACCCGAATTTCATATACCCATGGGCCTGACCGTGTAGTTCTGGAGACCTATACTAAATTTCGACATGACTCGGTTATAGATCGCTATTTCCCTGGCATTGAACCAACAGGCAGAACAGTAGAAATTGCTACGGTCATCATCGTGAAATTTCGTGGCGACAGGGTTTGCCACGAACATCTCTACTGGGATCAAGGTTCCGCCCTAAAGCAGATAGGCGTGCTCGACGCTGACCACCTCCCGATAGCAGGGCCTGAAGCTGCACGTAAGGTCTTGGACGAAACCCAGCCGTCTAATATCTTTATGCAAAAGGCCTGGGCCACGAGTAAAGGCAAACCAATATAGTTTGTCCCCACTATATTTCTTCGGCTCCCGCCTCCTTCACAAGTTGTTCGAGTGCTTCGTATGGCTGGGCACCAACGACCCCATACCCACCTGCAACAAACGTAGGGACCCCCGTGACCCCATAGGAACGTGACTTGGCCCAATCTTCATCGACGGCACTACTAAACTGACCGTCTATCAAAATTTTTCGAACCACATCACCATCGAAGCCATTCACATCCGAGAGTTCGACTAAAATTTCAATATCACCTATATTTTTAGTATCAACGAAATAGGCACGGTATAAAGCGTCATGCAGGAGATCGCCATTTTCATGGGTATCCGCCCACTTACCGAGTTCTTGAGCCTTACGACTATTAAACGTGTGGGTTCGTTTGCCGTAAGGTAATCCTTCGGCATCCATCCGCTCCTTCATTTGACGATACATTTCATCTGGATCGGCGCCACGCCCAGCATAAAGGGACTCCATTGACCGGCCTTCTAGCGGTGTATCAGGATGGAGGGGGAAATGAACCAGTCTTACATCGATATTAAAATTCTTTTTCAGCTTTTCAATACGCACGGTACTGAGGAAACACCATGGTCAAACATAGTCAGTAAATATTTCTACCCGAACCGGATTGTCGGCCATCTGCTTGCTCCTGATTATTAGGTCCCATTATTCTCATTTAAAGTAGATGACGGGAATAAAACAATAACCTAATGAGGTACTGAACCGCCATCAACGACTACTGTTTGGCCGGTAATAAAATTCGCCTCTTTAGAAGCCAAAAAAACAATTGTGCCCACCATATCTTCTGGCATCGCACGCCTCTTAAATGCACGGCTATTAGTATTGTTGTCGAACCACTCATCACTCCAATTACCTCCCGAGACAAGTCCATCACTCATCACAAGACCCGGTGCAATTGCATTTATACAAATATTATCTTCTCCAACTTCACGCGCCATCGCCTTGGTCATGGCTAAGATCGCGCCTTTAGACGATACGTAGTGCAACATCATCGGCGTACCCTTTAGTGCCGTCGTCGAAGCAACATTTACTATTTTTCCATATTTGGCTGTTCTCATATGTGGCACAACAGCCTTTGAGACCCTCCACACACCTTCAACATTAACCTGCATTACTCTGCCCCATTCGGAATCGGGGATATCCTCGAAACGCTTATGCGAAATATCGGCAAAAATGGCAGCATTATTAATCAGTGCGTCAATCTTTCCATATTCAGCAACCACCCGCGTGACAAGATCTTCAACGGAAGCGTTGTCGGTGACATCACAAGAAATACCAATAGCATTACCGCCGATACTAGTAATTTCGGTAACCACAGAAGACGTATCAAGAATATCGGCAATGACTACATTAGCACCTTCTGCGGCTAATGCCTTAGCATAGGCCGCACCTATACCTCGTGCGGCACCGGTTACGATCACTGCCGCCCCTCTCAATCTTTTCATAATGTTGTTCCTCTACTTTAAGGGTGAGAAGCTCGCCGGGATTAGTACTCTATTCTCTTGTTCAATTATCAGTGGCAACGCTACATCTAAATATGCTGGCCAGTCTGGATGTACGGCTAAAATTTGTCGCTTTTCCAGACGATCATCAAGTGAATCGTACCCCCAGATATGAACCACCTTATTTAAACCTCCAACTTCTGTGTGCCAAAACCCTACTAGTTGACCAAGAACCTCTTTTTGTACTGGCAGACCCAATTCTTCATAATTTTTTAAATACTCTGCCATTTTTCCGGGCTGAATTGTATATATCCGTTCTTCATAAATCATTCTTGTCTCCCTAGATCGCCAATTGGCATCGCAAAGCATTTAAGCAGGATGTATCACTTTCGAAAAGCGTACCAGGTATATTGGTTTTCAACCTAGCCGCGATACAGTATGACCGGCATAATCGAGGTACTTAATGTCCTACCCTTGCAGGCCTTTATTTTTGTCAGAAGAATCCGAAAATGCAGCACGCCGTACTGGTTTAAGTTCAAATGTCCTAGGTGTCATTTGGATGATGGCAGCGGTTTCTCTTCTGACAGGTATGTTTGGAATAGCTAAGGTCCTCATGCAGACGATGCCAATAGCAGAAGTCGGCATGTTCAGATTTCTTACGAGCCTACTATTCCTGATACCCTGGTTAGCCACTAACGGCTTAGGTGTGTTAAAAACAAAACGTCCCTTTGCTCACTTCTGGCGCGCTTTTTTTGGTGCCACCTCGCTACTTGCAGGGATTTATGCTGTTCATCACATGTTGCTCGCTGACGCGACCGTACTGACATTCACCATACCCCTTTGGTCAATCATTATGGCAGCAGTTTTTTTGGGCGAACGGATCAGGTTTCGTCGTGCGTTAGCGACAATCATTGGCTTTGGGGGAATTCTTTTAGTTGTCCAACCGCAAACAGGCATTGAACCTGCAGCACTTGTTGCCTTACTCGCCGCTATTCTTGCGACGTGCGCCCTAACCACGATGAAAAACCTAACTCGGACTGAGCCCTCAAATAGGATTGTATTCTATTTTCTTTTCTATGGTCTGGTCATCCTCGCCATCCCAGCAAGTCTTGATTTTAAAGTCCCAGAAGGTATTGAGTGGATTTGGCTATTCGCACTAGGATTTGTCGGTTCCACAGGACAATATTGTCTGACGAGAGCCTATGCGGCAGGTGAAATGACAATTATCGCACCCCTAGATTATATGAGGATCATAATAGCTACCGGCATTGGATTTCTTTTCTTTGGTGAAATTCCTGATATCTGGGCTATCTTAGGTGGTACGATCGTCATTCTATCCTGCGGTTACATCGTCCGTCGTGAGGCAATGCTCAAAAAGTCCTCTAATAGCAGAAATTAATTATTTAAAAGGAGACTGCCTAACCTTTCCAATGGTACCGGATCATACGACAGGGCAACTCTCCAGAGTAAGGTCCTCAATTTCCAATAAATCGGCGGTCATCCGTGACACTCCAAATATTTTAAAAGTGAAGCCACGGTTAAAAGGCGGTATTCGACAGGCTTTTTATTTTTACAAAAGGGTTAATTGAACCTTTAGAGACGCTTTGGAGTGTCAGCGTTTGGCAATCGGCTTCACCTGCCTTTGCTTAACGCCGGTGTAGGACGAAAGCGGTCTAATTAAACGGTTAGCCGCATTTTGTTCCATGCAATGTGCTGTCCACCCAGTAATTCGGCTCATAACGAAAATAGGCGTATACATATCAATATCGAAACCCATCATATAATAAGCAGGTCCGGCGGGATAATCGAGGTTAGGGTAAATTTTCTTCTCGTCCACCATGATATGTTCAAGAATATCTTCTATTTCAATCCATTTACGATCCTTCTGCCATAGAGCGAGATCCTCTAAACAGCGCCGCATAGTTGGCACACGGCTATCACCCCATTTGTAAACCCTATGTCCAAAACCCATAACAACCTTTTTAGATTCAAAGGCATCTCGTAACCAGGCTTCTGCCCTCTCAGGATGGCCTATTTCCAATAACATATTCATAACAGCTTCATTAGCGCCGCCATGAAGTGGTCCTTTGAGAGCGCCAATACCCGCGGTTACTGAACTATAGATATCAGACATAGTGGAGGTAACGACACGCGTCGCAAAGGTCGAAGCATTAAAACTATGCTCTGCATACAAAATCAGAGAAACATCGAACGCTTTGACTACGTGTTTAGGCGGGACGCTACCAAAACACATATTTAAAAAATTTTCTGAATAGGATAGGTCTTCCCTGGGTTCAATACGTCTCTTTCCCTTACGGAGACGGTAGTCAGTCGCGATCATAGTTGGAATTTTTGAGAACAAATCCATCGCCCGCTCCATATCGGCTTCAGCCGGTTACCCACCCCAAGCAACTTCGGTAGTTCCGAGATAACTAACGGAGGTACGGATCGTATCCATCGGATGAGCACGCTTTGGAAACCTCTGAATGACGGCTAAATGATTACGAGATATTTTTCTGCGGCGACGTTCATTTTTCTTAAAATTACTTAATTGATAACGGGTGGGTAGCTCCCCATGCCACAAAAGATAGGCAACCTCTTCAAAGCAACAACGTTCACAAAGTTCTTGAACAGCATATCCTCGATAGGTTAACGAGTTTGTCCTCGGCATCACCTGTGAGATAGCGGTCTCGTCAACAACGACACCATCAAGCCCCTTATAAATCCTCGTTGTTTTCGCCATAACGCTTATCCCTATTATCTCACCTTAAAGTTAAAGACCGACTGATCATAATTATTGTAATCCTCATACCGGATCAGTTCGTAAAGTTCTTTTCGAGTATGCATTTGATCAATCAACCCGTTCTGCGTTCCAGTCTCAGAAATTTCCGCCAGACCGTCGCGTACCGCTCCCATAGCAAGCCGCGTCGTAGTCACTGGGTAAATTACCAAATTATAGCCAAGGTTTTCGAGTTGGCTCGCCGACAATAATGGGGATTTTCCAAACTCGGTCATGTTTGCCATCATGGGTACGTCGATTGCTTTACGAAAAGCCTCAAATTCCTTTTCCCCTTCCATAGCCTCTGGAAAAATTGCATCCGCGCCAGCATCAACATAGGCCTTTGCTCGGTCAACAGCGGCATCCATCCCCTCGGAAGCTCTTGCATCAGTCCGCGCGAACAAAACAAAATTTGGATCGGTTTTTGCGTCTGCCGCTGCCATAATTTTTCGTGCCATTTCATCAACACTAACCAGTGACTTGTTATCTAGGTGACCACAGCGTTTAGGATTTTCCTGATCTTCCAAATGGCACCCGGCTATCCCAAATTCTTCCAACTCTTGTATTGTTCGAGCTGCGCTCATAGGCTCGCCAAAGCCAGTATCGATATCGATAATAGTGGGCAATGACGTGACGCGGGCAATCTGACGACCACGTTGCGTCACTTCCGATAATGTAGTTAGTCCAATATCCGGAAGCCCAAGGTCATAAGACAGCGCCGCACCTGAAATATAAACTCCATCAAATCCATGTCGTTCAATTTCCATCGAGACCAAAGGGGCGTATGCACCGGGAAACTTGAGAATCTTACCAGAATTCAACCCTGCCCGGAAATTAGCCCTTTTTTCGGCTGCTGGTTTTGTCGTAAACAACATCAAAAAATTCCTTTTTTGTCACGGGTTCCGTTCTCTAACGTAGCTTCGTCGAGAACAACATTTATTTCTCCAATTTCACTCGCCCCTAAATCACGAAGGCTTTGCACTAGATCAAGAAAACGGTCTTGCTCTCTTATAGATACTAACCCTTCAGTCAAGGTTCGAAACTTTTGGATATAGTTTTCTCTTCCGAAAGGTCTCGCCCCATTTGAGTGCGCATTAGCCAAAGCCAACTCGTCATTGATAACAGAGCCATCTTTCATTTTAATCTCAACCCGGCCACCAAAAGCCAGTTTATTTGGATCTGCTTCGTGATAGCGCGCTGTCCATTTCGGGTCTTCTGCAGTCTCGATTTTTTGCCACAAACGCACTGTATCTTTACGTGATGCCCTTTCGGGGTGGTAAGAACGAATGTGGTGCCATTCTCCATCTTGAAGGGCCACCGCAAAAATATACATAATAGAATGATCCAATGTTTCCCGGCTTGCGGAAGGATCCATCTTTTGCGGGTCACCGGCACCCGTGCCAATTACGTAATGGGTATGATGGCTAGTGTGGATGACAATACGCTCAATGGCTTCAAAATCGCTAATTTTTTGTTTCATACGGAAAGCTAAATCGATCAAAGCCTGACTTTGATACTCTGCGGAATGTTCCTTTGTAAACGAGTCGAGGATTGCACGTTTAGGCTCCCCAATTTCTGGCAAAGGAACGGAATAGGAGGCCTCCGGTCCCGATAGCAACCAAGCTATTACTCCATCTTCCCCTTCGTAGATAGGTGACGGTCCACCCTCACCACGCATACACCTATCAACTGCTTCTATCGCCAACTTTCCTGCATGAGATGGCGCAAATGCCTTCCAGCTAGAAATTTCTCCTTTACGCGATTGTCGTGTTGAAGTCGAAACGTGCAGTGCTTGCTGGACTGACTGATAAATAATCTCAGCGGGCAACTTTAACATCGTACCAATTCCGGCGGCAGCTGACGGACCCAAATGCGCAACATGATCAATCTTATGTTGATGAAGACATATTGAGCGGACGAGATTAATTTGAATCTCATAACCCGTAACTAAGCCCTCCAGTAATTCTTGCCCACTTTTTTGCATTTGCTGCGCGACCGCGAGCAGGGGCGGTATATTATCACCAGGATGGGCGTAATCTGCTGCCAAGAACGTATCGTGGTAGTCCAACTCACGAACAGCGGTTCCATTTGCCCAGGCCGCCCACTCCGCATCGAATTTTTGTTTATTAGGGACGCCAAAAACTGTTGCGCCACCTATTAGGGGATGCGTAATTGCTTGAGCACGTGCCGTGGCCGGAGGAGGACGGTTAATTGCCGCAATAGCAACCGAGGCGTTATCAATAACCCGGTTGACAACCATATCTGCCACCTCGTCTTCAACTGGAACCGGGTCCGCAGCCAACTCTGCTAACTTCCACGCGAGTTGATCTTCCCTTGCTAAGTTTTCTTTAGAAGTATGAACTCTAACCTTATGGTTTTTCATGGGTTTATTTGTTTTCCCTCTGATCTAATTGCTTCAGATCATACCCCATTACGTTAAACGATCAACGAGGCCTATTAAAAAGCTTACCTCCAGCGTTCCACTGCTATTGCTCCAATGTACCCCCTGTGATGTGATGGTATTAAATCACGGTTTAGGAAGCTCAGTTTATGATAATTGAAGAACGTATCTATACACTCCATCCCGGAAAAATTCCGGTTTATATGAAGCATTATCAGGATGAAGGATTAGCTATTCAGCAAGCAATTCTCGGAAACCTTATAGGCTGGCATTACACCGACTTTGGTCCGCAAAACCAAATTATTCATATGTGGGGTTATGACTCTTACGCGGACCGCGACCGGCGTCGAGGAAAACTTGCTAAAAGTCTTGAGTGGAAAGCCTTTTTGCCTAAAATTCTTCCGCTTATTATTCGGCAGGAGAACAAATCTCTTATTCCCGCGCCCTGGTCACCGACAGCCCATTCCTGATACCGCCAAAGGTCTTTGTAAATAGTAGGTGAACAAAGGTTAAAATTTAATGGGAAAACTGAGCATGTGCCAAAACAGAAGGGTCAACGTTATACCTTCTCTATTGGGAACTTAATGACAATATGACTGACAATATTAATCTGCGCACTGGCGGCCAAATCCTCGTCGATCAACTAAGAATCCACGGCGCTGACACCATTTTTTGTGTACCTGGTGAGAGCTACCTAGCTACTCTGGATGCGCTCTTTGATGTTCAAAATGATATAAAGCTGATTGTCTGCCGACAGGAAGGTGGTGCAGCCTATATGGCTGAGGCCTATGGCAAGTTAACCGGAAGACCGGGTATCTGCTTTGTAACCCGCGGCCCCGGAGCCACAAATGCGAGTTTAGGTATCCATACTGCGCACCAAGACTCTTCTCCAGTAATTTTGCTAGTTGGTCAGGTGGGTCGTAGCATGATGGATCGCGAGGCATTCCAGGAAGTTAATTTTCGTGAGATGTACGCGCCTTTATCAAAATGGGTAACACAAATAGATGACCCTAACCGGATCCCAGAGGTTATGAGCAGAGCCTTTCACGTTGCCACGTCAGGGCGCCCCGGACCGGTTGTAATTGCTCTCCCTGAAGATATGCAAAAAGAAAAAGCATCGGTAAACGACGCTCTACGGTATAAGCCAATCAATCCAGCCCCACCACTAGAGTCTATGTCTCAACTCGAAGAAATGCTGAACAACTCAAAACAACCATTTGTCATCCTCGGAGGTAGCGGCTGGACACAAAATTCCTGCAATGATTTTATAAAATTTGCTGAGAACTTTAATTTACCGGTCGGCGCAGCATTTAGGCGCCAAGATCTGATTGATAATAGGCACCCAAATTATGCTGGCGATGTTGGGCTTGGTATTAATCCACCGCTAGCTAAACGGTTGCAAGAATCAGATTTGCTGCTTGTTGTTGGAGCCCAAATGACAGAAGTCATTACAGATGGTTATCAGCGTTTTTCTATTCCCTGCCCCAGCCAAACACTCGTGCATGTTGCCGCAGGGTTGGACGAATTAGCCCGTGTTTATGAACCTGAACTGGCGATACATTCAGGAATGGCAAACTTTGCTGCTGCTGCAAAATCCCTAAAAATTCCCAAAAATATTCCATGGTCAAACTGGACGAGTGACGCCCGCTCAGACCAGGATGAAAATATTGCTATTCCAAAAATGAAAGGTGACGTGGATCTAGGCTCAATAATTCAATGGCTAGGAAACCGGCTACCAGATGATTCTATTATTGCCAATGGGGCTGGTAATTTTTCAAACTGGGTACACCGATTTTATCCCTATCGTAGTTACCCCACTGAGTTGGCTCCCCAGAGTGGTTCAATGGGTTATGGTGTACCAGCCGCCGTTGCTGCAAAAATTATTCATGCCGACCGTATCGTTGTTTCATTTAATGGTGACGGTGATTTTTTAATGTGTGGCCAGGAGATTGCAACAGCGCGACAATACAATCTGGAGGTCGTCTTTATTGTTGTTAACAATGGAACCTACGGAACAATTCGTATGCATCAGGAAAAATTTTACCCTGGGCGGGTAAGTGGCACTGACCTCATTAATCCGGATTTTGCAGCACTGGGAAAAGCCTACGGACTAACAGGGGAAGTCGTAGAAACAACTGAACAATTTGCCCCGGCCTTTGAAAGAGCGTTAAAGTCCGGGGGTCCTGCGATGATTGAAGTTCGAATTGAGCAAGACCAAATTTCACCAAGAGCCACCCTTTCGGGACTGCGTGGGTCTAACGGAAAAAAATAGTGTGATTAGGAGATAAATATGGATGACACAGGGCATCTAAATACAAAAACGAACTCCTCTATCACTATCAAGAGAGTCGGGGTCTTCGTCGGAGCCCAAATTTCGGGAATTGACCTAACAAAGCAGCTTGATGAAGACACCGTGACTAAGATCGGACAGGCACATGCCGAATTTGGTTTACTGATTTTTCCTAATCAAAAAATTTCATCAGATGACCTCAAAAGTTTTGCCCGTAACTACGGTGAATTAACAGTTCACCCGTTTTCAAGTAGTGCCGAAGATGCTCCAGAATTGATTGTCTATGATCAAAAAGAAGGAAACCCGCCGCCGCCCACGGATATCTGGCATACCGATGAAACATTTCGAGAGTGCCCACCAATGGGTACAGTTCTCTGTTCCAAGATAATTCCTGATGTAGGGGGCGATACCGCTTTTATTAGCATGTCCGCAGTCTATGAAGGGCTGTCCGACAAAATGCAGAATTTTCTGTCCGGACTGGAAGCAGTCCACGATTTTAAGCCCTTCAAGACACTATTTCCTGAAACTCACGAGGGTATTGAACGACTGCGCAAATTCGAGGATATGTACCCTCCGTCAGTTCATCCAATTGTAACAGTTCACCCTGTCACTGGTAAAAAGGTGCTGTTCGTCAACCCGCAATTCACAATAAAGATTAAGGGAATGGAAGAGGACGAAAGCAACACCATTCTCAATCTATTGTTCCGTAAAACCTATATTCACGAATATCAGTACCGCCATACCTGGGAACAGGACATGGTCCTATTCTGGGACAATCGATCTGTCCAACATTCCGCTCTCCATGACTATTACCCGAAGCGCCGGCAGATGGAACGTGTGACTATTAAGGGCGAGCGTCTCATCGCCGCTAGTCAGGCCGCCGATTTATCAACAGTACGTCGCTACCTAAGCCCACCGGTCATGGACTTTGCGAACCGTCAAAAACGTCAACACGAGCTTTAAACAAAAGAACCAACTCAAAGGAATTTTATCGTGAATTTGGGATTGATGGATAAACGCGCCCTAGTGTTGGGTGCTTCACGGGGCCTTGGACAAGGAATAGCCGAGCAACTCGCCGCCGAAGGAGTTGATTTGGCACTTTGTGGTCGTAACGGCAACGCCATGCGGGCACAGGCTAATGATCTTGAGAATCGAACCGGGCGTATGGCCCGTGGCTATCAGGTTGACCTTTCCCAGACAGCCGCTGTTTCCAAGCTAATTATTGACGTCAAGAAAGACTTCAGCGGTATCGATATCGTTATAAATAATGGCGGGGGCCCGCCGCCAGGAGCTATAGCCGGGGTGGATCTGGAGATTATAGAAAACCAATTTCGGCCAATCGTTCTTAGCCAGCTTGAGATTGCCAATGCATTTTTACCAGGTATGCAAGAAAGGGGCTGGGGCCGCATTCTTATCATTTCAAGTTCCGGAGCTATTCAGCCAATCCCCGGTTTAGGTATTTCAAATACACTACGTGCTTCACTGATAGGCTGGGGTAAATCCCTTGCCACAGAAGTGGCAAAGGATGGTGTTACGGTCAACGCCATTATACCAGGACGCATTCATACTGACCGCGTAAATTCAATAGACGCAAATGCGGCCAAACATCAGGGGGTAACGGTAGAGCAAATTGTAAAAAAATCACAGGCAACGATTCCTGCCGGCCGATATGGTACCGTGGACGAATTCTCGAAAGTTGCAGCCTTTCTCGTCAGCGACTGCGCCGCTTATATCACTGGGAGTTCTGTCCGCGTCGATGGTGGCTATATCCGTTGTATCTAGCGTAACTATGCCGCGACCAGGTCAAATTTTTGTGGGCGATCCAAAAGGAGCCATACAAGTATTCAGATAACCAGGAGTTCTGCATCATTCGCCTTTGATGATACGATGCATTTCAGGTTGAGAATATATGCCTGCCGCAAATTCATAGGTACCAGAATTTTTTAATTCTTCGGCGGCTGTTTTAACCAACGTGTAGGCAGCCTTGGCAATATTACCGCCAACGGTTACACGCCGAACACCCATTTCTTTTAGCTTTTGGACTGAAGGCGTCCCAGGTCCCGCCAGTACATTCATGGGACCATTAATCGCCGCTGCTAATCGTCCTATAAGATGACCATCGCGTACACCGATAACAAAGGCACAATCAGCCCCGGCCTCAAGGTAAAGATTTGCTCGTTTAACAGTTTCATCAAACATATCCTGCTCACCACCAAGCATATAGCCATCTGTCCTAGCATTAATCACGGCTGAAATACCGAAGTCGTCTGCGGCTTTCCGGGCCGCACGAACCCGCTCTACGGAAAGATCTAGATCGTAAAGACGTCTCGTCCTCCCCCTCTTATCTCCATCTTCAATGTTAACACCAACGGCACCCGACCCTAACGCTACATTAACTGTATTTTCCACATCGCTTGGCGAAGGGCCGTAACCAGCTTCCATATCAGCGCTAACGGGAACCGAAACACCGCTTGCCATTCGACGAACAACTTCCGCCATACCACTCCGGCCTATATTTTCGCCATCACAGAATCCAACAGAAAAGGCACAACCGCCACTAGTCGTCGCAATTGCATTGAACCCGGCGTCAACTAGAACGCATGCACTAGCGACATCCCAGGCATTTGGCAAAACTAAAATACCTTCACGGTGCATCACCAAAAATTTTTCAGCTTTCTCCTGCTGCGTCATCATAAGTTTCCTTCATTTTTTCACCGAATTATCCAGGTCAAGATCCCACCCCAAAGCTTGGATTAGAAGACAAGGCATCTACTGCAACGGCCAAGTCGTATTTGATCTCCCATTACAAATAGGTGGCCAAGTTTAATATTTTTGTCCCTGGTTCGACTTTGTTCTCAGATTTTTTTAATAAATTTTGTGATTAAAATTTTTAATTAATTCACAGGCACTAAAACATTGTCGATGCTGATAGATTTACCACCTTGAGACATTCCCATAACCCCATCAATCACTGGTGCCGGGTCATTAATCCCGCCAAAGCGAATAAGATCCCCTGCTTTGCTAATCATCTCCTTATCATTCAATGCCGCCTCCGGGTCCCCCTTACATTCAGGTTTGGAAGATTTTAATATTCTTCCATCTGAAAGAATTACCGAAACAGCAGCGCCCCAAGATCCTGGGTAGGACGTAGCATAGGGTTCTGCGCACGTAACACTTACTTTGGTTGCCAATTGGGCAGCCTCGCGCCGTGCTTCTTTACCAAAGGCGAGAAAGTCAATTTGACCGCGCTTCAATGAAGCGGCCACACAATGTTGTAACGAAAACTTACCTTCATACTCACTGTTAACCACCGGACGGTCACAGACATCTATAGCTGCCTGATAAGTTTCAACTTCGATACGTTCTATCGAGGAACCATCAAGGTCATCAAAAAGGGTAAGTGACGCATCTATAGCTGGATGAGTATGTCGGCATGCGGGCCACGGTTTAATAGACGTAGAATGCACCTGCCAGTTGTCTTCAGGATTGCGTAAAACAGCTTCTGGATTTGGGTCTGGGCAGGCGCCTGCAAAGAAACCTGCATTCCCCTCGAGGATAGCTGGAGGGCCAGTGAAATCTAACGCTGCTAACTCAGCAGCGACCAGCCCGGCCTCTGCAGCGCGACCTGCATGCAAATGTTTAGTCATCGCACCTGTCTCGAGAAACTCCCAAAGTCCCGCAGACTGCGTCCCCGCATTGCCAAGCGCATGAGTACTTTGTTCATCACTCAGATCAAGAATTGTCGCAGCTGTCATCGCACTACCATACGGACCACAAGTGGCGGTGTTGTGCCATATTTTGTAATGCTCCGGGCCAACCGCCATCCCTACCCGACTACTTGCCTCAAATCCGAAAAGAATACTTTTTAAAAATTTTTCACCCGACATCTCCTGATTAACTGCTAATGAAAGAGCAACTGGAACTGTGACACACCCTGTATGAACAACTGATGCTCGATGGATATCATCAACTTCGAGAATATGAGTGAGGCCGCCCATAACAAAGGCGCGCCGCGCGGCGTCGCCTTGACGGTCTGCTGCCCATTTGAGCAACTTTCGCCCCGGCACAGAATTGCGCCCGGCAATCATATTGGCGACACCGTCAAGGGTGAATAAGGCCGTCTTATGGAGGTCTACATCCGATACGGGCTTTCCCCGGATTAAACCAACAAGTCCTTCAGTTAAGGTCACCGCCGTTTGCCGTCAGCCCGGTTTGTAGTCGGGGAAACGCTGGCTAACATCCAGATTAAATAAATCTATAGCATTGCCACCAAGGATTTTTTGTTTTCGGCGTTCGTCAAGGAATGGCAAATCATAAATTACACTTGGAACATCCATATCCCAATGGGGATAATCTGATGCCCACAGCAGTTGATCATCGGCATTAATCATATCAAAAGTCGTTTTTAGGACATCTAAATTGTCAGGCATTTCCATAGGCTGGCTGGTATAAAACATTTCACGCATATAATCGCTGGGTAACCCCTTAAGTGAGGGCGCTTCAGACCAACGCATTTTATAATCATTATCTAGTCTCTGCATCACCCAGGGTATCCATGCCAGCCCAGATTCGATCCAGACTGTTTTCAACTTGGGAAAGCGTTCCGGCATGGCATTAACAACCCAATTACATAGATGAACTGCGTTATAAACCGTAAAGCCGAGTGCGTGGGTTACCAGAAAACGATTACTATTACCTACCAAGCGATCATTCCAGTTGTAATTACTATGAAAGCCAAGAGGTTTACCCAGCTCCTCCATGAGGGCGTAGGTCTTCATGTAGGCATTGCTGTGAACCGCGTGATAGCGAACGGAAACGATCATGAAGCCTATCACGTCCGGGTGGTCTCCAAATTCTTTTACAGTTTCATAGGCCGCTTCGGGATCGCTGAAGGGCACATACATCATTGTTTTAATGCGCTCTTCCTTTGCTGTAATATTCTCCAAGAGCCAGCGATTATATGCCTTTGCTAATGCTGCTTCTACTTCGGCTTGCGGATGCAGTCCGAGGCTTAGCATCGGCGTTGGAAAAAGGCAGACGTAATCAACACCCATGGCATCCATCCATCTCAGGGACAAGTGCACATCACGATGCTGGTCATCGCCTGGCGTCGTTTCAGTTTTACGCAATGGATAACGCGTAACGCGTCCGGCAACGTCTTGATAGCCAACAAGTCCGGGGTTAAATGGCGTTTGGCCACCGGTTCCACCGCCGGTATACAACATTCCCATCTGTTTCAAGACCGGGTCGTCTATATATCTTACAATTTCCGAGATGGACTCATTCTCATAGTGATGGCAGTCAACATCAACGATTGGAAATGAAGCATAATTTCTTGCGTCACGTTGCCGAGCGGCGTTAGTGAGCAGGCTCGTTGTATCTAAGGATTTTACAGCTTGTTTGTGTATATCACTCGTCGGTAGATCCATTACTTCCCTCTATGCCTCAAGCGCCTGACCATGACTGCCACATGCCCAGTTCGAACACCTCAACATTTACCGCCTTCAACATCGTTGTACACATTATCATCGCGGCAGTCGCAGGCACCATGTCACCCTCTGAAAATGGTTCCCAACGTTCACCGAGCTGAAATTTCACAGAGTAAAGGCGTACCATAGCGGTTAAGCCCTCCTGGATGACTTCATTCGGTATAGGCTCACCCTCGGGAACTTCGGCCATACGTTTAGCGAAAGCACGCAGTGCAGCCTCTTCGTCGGGTATATGGGCAATAACTTCACCCCCCTCGGGTAAATCTGCAGCTCTTGGATCTTGTTCAGGCGAGGACATATACTTCCTCTCCGCGAACCTCTACTTCGAATTTACGGAGGCTCCATTTACGATCAGCGACTGCTTGGCCGTCAGCAATATCAAACTCCCAACCATGCCACGGACAAACAATATGCATTTCGTCATGATTAAACTTCATGCCTTGATAGGTCTTATCTTCGGCAATCACTTCCTCAACTTTAGCCATCAACAACCCTTCGCAGGCCGGGCCACCTTGATGAGGACACAGGTTGGCATATGCATGCCATTTTCCGTGAACCAAATAAACGCCAATTTCGCTGTTCTTGCCGTTGGGTACTATTTTTTTATCCCCCTCCTTAAAATCGGAGGCCTTTCCGACGAGAATTTCTTTAGCCATTACGCTCCCTTTCTTAATAACTCATATTTTGATTATTCATTAAGCCCGAGGCCTTAACAATAAACCCCTTAAAGGAAGGCCGGGTATTACAACCCGGCCCCCGCATTAAGAAAACATCCGATACTTATGCTGCTTTGTAATTCGGATACCGATCCGAAACATCAAGATCAAATAATTTGACCGCATTACCGCCCAGAATGTTTCGTTTCGCTTTCTCATCCAGGAAGGGAAGGTCATAGATAGCACTGGGCATATCAGCGTCCCAATGCGGATAATCTGATGCATAAAGCAACTGAGTTTCCGCTTTAATGAACTTGAATGTCATTTCTAAATAGTCCAAGTCGTTGGGCTTTTCCATCGGCTGATTAGTGTAGAACATATCAGCCATATATTCGCTTGGGAGTTTTTTAAGTCCCGGAATTTCAGACGAACGCATCTTGTAGTCATTATCTAGTCTTTGGCCAAGCCATGGAACCCAACTTAGTCCGGACTCAACCCAACATACATCCAATGTTGGGAAGCGCTCGTTAAGGGCATTGCAAATCCAGTTGGTCATATGGATGACGTTGTAGAGTGTAAAGCCGAGCGCATGAGCAGCGATAAAGCGATTGGTCACAGACATGAGTGGATCATTCCAATTAAGCCCGGAATGAAAAATTAGAGGCATACCAGTTTCCTCAATAAACCTATAAGTCTTCATATAGGCGTTGTCATGAACCGGCTTATATCTTGGACTTGTAATAAGAAAGCCGATGATCCCTTTTTTATCCGCAAATTGTTGTGCCATTTCATAGGCAGCTTCAGGGCTGTTAAATGGCAAGAATACGTAACCCTTAATCCGTGGGTCACTGGGAAGTAGTTCCTCTGTAAGCCAACGCATATATGCCTTTGCATATTGCACTTCCACTTCTACCTGAGGGGCAAGCCCGATCCCCAACATCCCGGTGGGGAAAAGGCCGATATAATCGATACCCATCGCGTCCATCCAACGTCGCGACAAATGAATGTCACGATGAACACCATCCGCTGGTGTTTCCTCAATTTTGCGAAGGGGGTATCTGGTTACTCTTCCACCGATAGGCTGATAGCCACCGCGACCCTGCGAGATAATTCCAGGATTAGACCTCGCAAGATGATTCAAAACGTCATCATCAATATATTTAATGATCTCCTGGATAGACTCACCTTCATAGTGATGCGCATCAGTATCAAAAATCGGAAATTCATTGAGTTTTCTTGCGTCGCGTTGCCGCGCCGCATTGGTCAGAAGCTTTGTTGTATCAAAGCTATCAACACTCATTGCATGGTATTTATCACTTGTTGCTAGATCCATTTACTTTCTCCTCAGTAAACCCATCTCATTACGAAAATTGTGCTTAACAATTATATTATACTAATCATACAAAAAGTAACAGAATTTGGATCACCTTTATTTACTCTGCATTTAATGGCGCCTTAAACACCGTGCCTGGCACAATTACACCTCCAGCAGGCCTTACACCGGACTTCAAATCACCATAACGATTTGCATACGCTGCTGACAATGGACGTCCTTCAGGCGTAGCAAGCCATAAACGCAGCAAATGGCGCTTGCGCTCCATTTCGGGGTATTCTTCAAACGCTGTCCTTGAATGGACTGTGACATGATTATGCAAGATCTGAATGTCACCGGGTTTAAAGTCCATTGAATAGGACAGCTCATTTGCGAGTTTATTAAACAAATCCAGTCCATCCTTTAAATTTTTAGAATGGGGCGGCAACTCATCGAACCTTGTGGCCGAACGGATATAACCACCTTGCCAGCTCACTGTCATATATTCCTGATGAAAATTAAACACCGGAAGCTGAAACCAAGGGTCCCGACCTTCAGGAATTTCGTTACGACGATCACGATAGATTGCTTCTGAAAGTGCGGCTGCGGCAGCAGGGTTTCGTTTTAAGATTTCATTATAAATATTTAACGAACTAACAACCGTACTTTCGCCGCCAGATTTGGAAGGATGCAAACACAGCAAGACTACGACATCGCAAGAATCACAATGGTAAGGCAACCCTTCTTGAGTTTGGTATCCACGGTTATTAGGGTTTTTTAAGGTAGTTCCACCAAGGTCCTGCACGTGGCCTAACAGATGTCCTTTAGCATTTTGTGACACTGGATCACCAAAAAACCCGCCGATACACCAAAATGCAATTGCTGATTCCAGTCTAGAATAGCGCTCAACTGGAACGCCTCTAATAAGGGCTAGCCCCCTGCCATCAACTACGTCCTTTGCTATCCTTTTAAGCCTGGCACCCATTTTAGGTAAGTCAATATCTGACTTCTTAATGTCAAGAATATCCGTGATGCGGCAACTTATCGCGGCAACAAGGGCATCCAATTCAGATATGTCTGATTCAGATAGCTCATGAACCCAGCCCTGATCATTAGCCAAGTCCGAGGCTGTCCACGCTGCCGGGTCAATAACAGGTTGCAAGGGAACCGCTGGAGCACGCTCTGTTGAATGTTGTTTAAATTTAGGTTCAAGCATAAAGCTATTTTATTACCTAAAATTGCAGTTGGGAAACCAATTCAAGCAAAATTTTTGATAGATTTCGTTACCTCGACAAGGCCGGACACGAGCACTAAAATTGTTTTCACCTCCTCGCCTATTCTGATTAACCGGATTAAAATTAAGCAGTAAAGCTTTAGGATTACGCTCTAAAATGGAATTTAAAACAAATCATGAGATTATCAGAAGAGCTAGGCGGAACGCGCGCGGACCGGTCTGGGATTATCTGGCAGGTGGCAGCGAAAGCGAGACCGCCATGCGTCGTAACCGGTTTGGTCTAGATTCAATCGCACTTAAGCCCCGGGTTTTGAGGGATGTCTCAGCGGTAGACTTTGGAACGAAGGTGATGGGTCATACATCACGAATACCGGTTTTTCTGGCACCGATGGCATCCCTACAGTTGGTAACACCGGCTGCCGCGCAAGCTGTTGACGACGCCGCCGAAGAATTTGGTATTATTAATATGCTTAGTGGGCATTCCAGGCCTAGCCTAGAAGAAATTGCTATGAACAGTCTGCATCCGAAAATTTTTCAGATATATGTTCGCGGCGGGCGTAATTGGCTAGAAGATTTATTGGGGCGTGTGAAAGACAACAATTATTCCGCCCTTGCAGTCACTGTTGACGCAGCCGTTTATTCTAATCGTGAACGTCAAATGATAGCTGGGTGGACACCACCAACTCGATCAAATTCAACTGGGCGGGAGTTTCTTGCCGCACTCAATTGGGATACTTGGGACGAGATCCGACAAATTTGGGGTGGACCGATGATCTTAAAAGGTGTTAGCCGACCCGAAGACGCCGAGATTGGCATTCAGCATGGAGCGGCGGTTATTTATGTATCAAACCACGGGGGCCGCCAACTTGATCATGATCGAGCAACAATACAGGTGCTACCTGAAATAGTTTCTGCAGTCGATGGGCGCGCCGAAGTATTTGTTGATGGTGGGTTTATGCGCGGGACCGATGTCATAAAGGCTATCGCGCTTGGTGCGCAAGCGGTTGGGATAGGCAAACTTCAAGCTTTTGCTTTGTGTGCCGGCGGCCTGTCTGGGCTAATGGACTGTCTAACCATACTCGAAGATGAAATAAGAATAGCTATGGGTCTCCTTGGCGTAACGGCGCTTGATCAGTTAAACCCAGCCTATTTAGCGCCCGCCAGACCGGTCAATTCGGCCCACGAAATGAGTGCCTTTCCTCATATTCCTGGTGGCCGCCTAACGTAAAAAACCTATCGAGCCTAAGTTAAATTTCAACCGCATCTCGGAGAACGTAATGAGCGACGCTATTTTTGAAACTACGCACGATATGATCATGATGGCGCGACGCAATCTTGATCAAGATAACTGGGATTATATTTGTGGTGCTGCGGAGAGTGAGACATCTCTGCGACGAAATCGAATGGCCTTAGATTGCCTTGCCTTTCGTCCACGAATTTGCCGTGACGTTAGTGAAATCAATACCGAAACAGATTTCTTCGGCCATAAACTACGTATCCCAGTTCTCCTTGCACCCATGGGAGGAATCGAACGATTTTCGGCAAATGGTGGCATTGATGTAGACAATGCTGCGGAGCAATTTGGTAGCGTTAATTTTCTTTCGACCGTCTGCCAACCCAGCCTAGAAGAAGTCGCAGAAAATACGCCGCACGCTAAATCATTTCAGATTTATGTTCGAGGAGATGATGACTGGATCAGAGATTTAGTGCAACGAGCAGTGAAAGCCCAATACGCATCCGTTACACTTACCGTCGACTCAGCTTTCTATGGCAACCGCGAAAGGCTTAACCCTGCGCAGCTGGCACTTAGGCGCGTGCCAGCTCGGGAATGGCAGAAGAAGATTACCTGGGAAACAGTCAAGCTAATTAAGGATGTCCTGGGCGATATTCCCCTTATTCTCAAAGGCATCATGACCGCTGAAGATGCAGCCCTTGCCGTCGAGCATGATGTAGAGGGAATTTATATTTCGAACCATGGTGGCCGTCAGCTGGATCATGTCCTTGGTAATATTCAAATGCTACCCGAAGTGGTCTCCGCCGTTGATGGAAGGGCAGAGGTCTTTATCGACGGAGGCTTCACTCGAGGAACAGATATTGTTAAAGCGCTGATATTGGGAGCCAAAGCCGTTGGTATTGGACGATTGCAAGCTTATGCATTAGGCGCCGGTGGAGCTGAAGGCCTTATTCGCTGCTTGGAGTTATTGGAACAGGAAATCAATACTACGATGGGGCTAATCGGTGTTACTTCCCTTGATCAACTATCATCCGAAAGTATCACTGAAGCAATGCCAGTAACGCTACCGCATGAACATTCAGCTTTTCCGCATTTACCGGGTGGACAGGTCGGCTGATTAATTGTCATTTGCGACGCCAGCCTTCAACGCTTCTTTTTTAATAAAGGTTGTGATTGCAGGCATTAATGGACTGGCAAGTTTGAGCATTGGCTTGCCATACGTCGCATAGTTTGACGCTTTATGTTTTGGCGCGTCTTTCAGCACATGGTTCATGCCCTTAATTTCTAGAAATTTGATACCCGCCCTTGCAGCCGCCAAACGCCTACCATTTTCCACAGAAATTTGAAAATCTGTTGTTCCCTGTATAACTAAGACAGACGAATCAGTTTTCGCCAGCTCTAACTTTGGATCATATTTAAACCACGACATCAGATAGGGTTGAACACTTTGCCTAAATTGTCCCTCTAGTTCCGAGGAAATATTGCAGACCAAAAAGCCAGCCTCCAAACTTTTTAGGATTTCGTTAATTTCTGACAGTAGGTGCTTTGGAATATTTATATCGGGGGCTAATAATTGCTCTCGAAGAATATTGGTTGCCGTAAACCCTGTTCCATCAATAATTACCATACCTAAGGCATTGAATTTTTGAGCGGCAAGAGTACAAACTAGTCCGCCATCACTATGGCCAAGCAGGAATACATAACGAACACTAGGGACTTTTTTTAGAAATTCCGCCCATTTTATCGCGTCCTCAACATAAGTCTCAAAACGTAAATCTTTTTCATCAACTACAGCTTTTTCACTTTGTCCAATACCACGCTGGTCGCTACGAATAGAGGCGTAGCCAGCAGACGCCAACTCATGCGCAACCATTCTTAAGCAATTGTTGCGGATTCCGGGTAAATTGCCGTCTCTATCTGTCGGGCCTGAGCCAGACCAGATCAAAACAGCATCAAACCGGCCTTTAGTATGGGGAAGGGTTAAAGTACCGAAAAGTGTATTATCACCCTCGCCAATCAAAACAGGTTTTTCAGTCGGCATAAAACTCCTTATGCCGCTTGGTTCTTTGCCGCATTGATTGCCGCCCAAATTTTAGCTGGGGTCGCAGGCATATCTATATGTTGGATTCCATACTCTGAAAGCGCATCCACAACAGAATTCATAACGCATGGTACAGCCCCAACTGTTCCAGCCTCTCCGGCCCCCTTGCACCCGAGTGGGTTAGTATCAGTTGGACATGGGTTACTCATTACGTCGATATAGCTCATATCATCCGCCCGCGGCATCGTGTAATCCATGAAGGAACCCGTAACCAGCTGGCCACTTTCAGTATCAAACTGAATTTGCTCCAGCAGCGCCTGCCCTATTCCATGCGCGACACCACCCATAATCTGGCCCTTGAGTGTTAGCGGGTTTAAAACCGTGCCAACGTCATCCACAACTTTGTAGCTAACAATTTCTATCACTCCTGTTTCAGGATCAATTTCGACCTCACAAGCATGACAACCGTTTGGAAAATTCTCTTTGGCAGCCTCATAAGTAAACGTTGCGCCAAGACCTGGCTCAATTTCAGCAGGGGTGCGTCCCGGCTTATAACTTGTCTGGGCGACTTCCATTAAGCTGATGTTCTTATCAGTTACAGCTACAACGAAATTTCCATCAGAAAATTCTATATCCGCCTCTGCTGTTTCCAAAAGATGGGCTGCAAGTTTAATTGCCTTCTCGATGATCTTTTCAGAACACCCGAGAACGGCGCTACCACCAAGGGTAGCTGATCGTGATCCACCGGTACCACCACCAAACGCAAGAATTGAAGTATCACCCTCGTTAAAGCCAATATCTTCAGGATCTAAACCTAACTTCTCACACATAATCTGCTTGAAAATAGTCTCATGCCCCTGCCCTTGCTGACTAGTTCCAGCATAAAGCGTCACAGTACCTCCCGGGTTAAAACGAATTTCAACCTGTTCAATACTTGCTGCAGCAGCGCGTTCGATACTGTTGGAAATTCCAATCCCTCGCAGCTTACCGTTTTTTTCCGAAACCTTACGTCGTTCAGGGAAACCATTGTAGTCTGCCATCTCAAGCGCCTTCTCAAGGTTATCGCCGAAATTACCACTGTCATAAGTAAACGTAAGTGCTGTTTTATAAGGAATATCTTCGGGAGGAATTTGATTAACCCTACGAAGTTCCGCCGGATCTATACCCGTTTTATCCGCCGCTAAATCAATCAATCGCTCAATTACGTATGATGCTTCAGGCCTTCCGTTCCCTCGGAAGGGACAAATTGGGTTGGTATTAGTAAATACCGCAGAGACATCGACATACATTGCAGGAATGTCATAGGTACCAGCCATTGTACCAAGATTAGCAATTGGCGGCAGGGTGCCCTTACTCGCGAGATAAGCGCCAACATTTGCAAAACTAGTAGCTCGTACAGCCAAAAATTTACCATCCTTATCGAGTGCAATCTCCGCATCCCAATAAACATCGCGCCCCTGGTGATCGCTCATAAACCCTTCTGAGCGTTCGCAAACCCACTTAACGGGGCGCCCAATTCGCAACGTGGCCCAGCACACCAGCACGTGTTCACGGTAGGTACCGCCCCTCAAGCCAAAGCTACCACCCATATCACCAGCAACAACCCGGACCTTGGTTTCCGACATGTTAAAAATTTTTGAGGCCAATTCTCCTCGAAGCTGCCATGGGTAGTGAACGCCGGTATAAAGGGTCAGCATACCCGAACCCTGATTATAATCACCGATGGCACCACGCGGCTCCATCGTGACATGCGCACTGCGGTTTACCGGCAATTCACCGCCAGCTATTGTCGCGGCCTTTTCAAACGCCACTTCTGTCGCATCCTTGTCGCCCAACGTATGAACAAAGCATACATTGCTGTCATGTTCAGCCCATACTTTTGGTGCATCAGGCTGCGACGCGGCAAAGGGCAATGATACCGATGGCAAAGACTCATATTCTACATCAATGAGTTCAGCGGCATCTTTAGCTTGATCGATGGTTTCAGCAACAATCATCGCGACATAATCGCCAACCATTTTCACTTCTTTATCAACCAACGGCGGGTTCTCGGGCTCAAACATTCGCGACCCATCCCGCTGCTTTTGGACCGGGGTACATTTCAGCTCTCCATGACCATCATCGATATAATCCTGACCAGTCAAAATTTCGATAACACCCGGCGCGCCCTTGGCAGCAGAAAGGTCCATGGATAAAATTTTAGCGTGAGCATAGGGCGAACGAAGAATATAGGCCCGTGTCTCATTGGGCAGCTGATTATCGTCCATGTACCGGCCACCACCCGTTAATAGACGGGGGTCCTCAAAACGGGGTACCGGTTGTCCAACACCAAACTTTTCAACCATGCTTTTCTCCACTCAAAAAATTATTGCCGGCCCTGCCGACGATGAAGAGATATTATTCTGCCAATCAATGTAAATAAAGGGTAACCGGTGACGTAAAGTAGCGGTCTTGATATTCTTTTCCTTATTCCCAATCAATCTCATAAAAACCAAAGGTGTATTACAAATGAACGAACACGATCTTAGTAAACGCGCACTAGCCCGTGAGCAAGTTTATCTCTGCATTATGACTAATGTTGAACCGCCACCGGAGGGAAAGCCACTCCGCCAAAGCTTAATGCATGACCACAAAACCTACCTCCGTGACCTAGAGCGCGAGGGTCTTTTATTTGGTGCGGGGCGTCTTTTCAATGAGGAGGAAAACGAAGATGCCGCTATTGGACACGGCATGATAGTAATCAGGGCCAAAACCCGTGCAGAAGCCGAAGCCATAGCTTTCGAAGAACCCTTCACTAAGGCGGGCTATCGAACAATGGTACTATATCCCTGGCAAAGAAATGAAGGCTGTGTAGATATTTCAATTCGTTTAATAGACTCGGTACTCAAGATTGACAGCCGGACATACGACTTGGTGCCCCGTGACGGGGCAGTTAGAACTTAAGATCAAAATCTGACAATTGTTAATGGAACAAGTGTACACTTGGATCTTCAACCCTTTGTTTCTCTGATGCCCCCGTTTTTAGGTCAAGGCCGCCTTGCCTTTGCCCCGCATACAGACCGTATCTACCAACGCTGGTTTACCTTTTTTGACCTGCTCTATAGCGCGGCGTAAAGCATCCTGTACATCGTCACCATTCTCGATTGGACCTTCTGCCCACCAGCCCTGTGAGCGTGCGAGCCCTGCGAAATCAGGGTCAGGATCCAGCAACTCCAAACCAAAATACGCGCGCTCGGGATC
>CAYZDH010000012.1:0-27195 GCA_964477025.1 uncultured Rhodospirillaceae bacterium
CTAGGGTTTCTAGCAACCAGGCGCCGAACTAGCGGCGTGACCTGCTGAATTTCGCCATACTCAAACTCCATGCGTTTGCGAAAGGGAATTTTTGTTTTAGGCACGCCGGATCACTCCACGATTATCTCAGGCGCAGCTTTTTGTCCTGCACCTTCTGAGACTTTTTTCCACAAGGCATCTGCGATTGCGTGGTAGGCGTTGGCTTGCGGGCTGTCTTGTTGGTTAGCCACAACAGGACGACCCGTATCTGACCCTTCGCGGATTGCCATCTCAAGCGGAATTTCGCCAAGAAAATCAACACCCATTTGCCCAGCTGCCTTTCGAGCGCCGCCATGTGTAAAAATTTCTGATCTTTCGCCACAGTGCGGGCATAGGAAATAACTCATATTCTCGATAACGCCTAACACGGGTACCTCTACACGCTTGAACATGTTAAGCCCTTTTCGAGCGTCGAGTAAGGCGAGATCTTGAGGTGTAGAAACAATTACCGCACCCGTCAGAGCGACACGCTGTGCCATGGTGAGCTGTGCGTCTCCCGTTCCTGGCGGCATGTCAACTATTAGTACGTCTAGCTCTCCCCACTTAACATCCCCCATCATTTGTTCGAGTGCACCCATAACCATAGGCCCCCGCCAAATCATGGGTGTGTCGGCTGGCACCATGAATCCAATCGACATACATTTAAGACCGAATTTCTCTATCGGTAGTAGTGTTTTACCATCAGGCGAATCCGGCTTTTCTGTGATACCCAACATAAGGGGCAGTGACGGGCCATATATGTCCGCATCTAAAATAGCTGTTCTGAGGCCCTTTTGGGCAAAAGCGAGCGCTAGATTTACAGAGGTAGTTGACTTTCCGACGCCGCCTTTACCTGAGGCGACCGCGATAACAGCACCAATATCCTCCAGCAATTTAACTGCTTGTTGCTGTCCACTATGAGGCGGAGCTGGACTTTTGGCCGATTGATTCGCGGTTGTCTGTGCAGTCAGGACAGCTGAAACAGAGAGCACCCCGGGAATTGCCATGACGGCTCTTTCGGCGGCGTTACGGACCGGTTCCATTTTCTCGCCGCGTTCAGGGTCTACCTCAATTGTAAAACCAATATTACCACTTTTAATAACGACACCGGAAACCATATTCAGCTTCACAATGTCTTGTCCTTTGTCAGGGTCTTGGACGGTTCGCAGTGCGTCGAGAATTTGATCGTTTCCGATATCTGCCATTAAAACTGCTCCGGTTCTATGGTTTTGTTTTTTTGATAAATGTTGTAAGAACACTCAGTTGTGTTTGGGATTAAGCTAACATATATACCCCATAGGTCTGGTGGCAACTTGTCACCGCAATTTTAAAGAGGACGAAACGATATGCCGTGGCAACAAAAGGGTGGTGGTGGCAATAACGGCGGTGGCCCTTGGGGGAGCGGTCCCAGTGGTGGCGGTGGTTCGGGTGGAGCTCAGCCCCCCGATATTGAGGAAATGCTGCGAAAGGGTCAGGATCGGTTTAAGCAAATGATGCCTGGTGGTAAGATAGGTTCTCCAACCGGTATCGCGCTTTTAGTTGCCGCTGCTTTGATGCTTTGGATGGCGACTGGTATTTATCGCGTAGATCAAGGGGAGCGAGGGGTAGAGTTGCTATTTGGCAAGTTTGCTACTGAAACGCAAGCTGGTCTCCATTTTTGGTTTCCTGCACCCATTGGGAGCGTGACAACCATGAAAGTTGACCGGACAAATACCATCTCGATTGGGTTCCGTGGTGCTGGTGGGTCAGCGCGTGCGGCGGCTATCCGAGATGTCTCCGAAGAGAGTTTAATGCTGACTGGTGATCAGAATATCATCGATATAGATTTTGTGGTCCAGTGGCGGATTAAGAATTTAAGAGAGTATCTTTTCAATATACGTGATCCAGATGTTACGACGAAATTAGCGGCTGAGAGTGCTATCCGCGAAGTTATTGGACAGACCACGTTGGAGGAGGCTCTTTCCAAAGGTCGACAACTCGTTGAAAGCTCCACAAAAGCTCTCCTTCAAAAAATTCTTGATGGTTACAAAGCAGGAATTTTTATAGCTGAAGTCAAAATGCAGAAAGTAGAGCCGCCGCAACCTGTGATAGACGCCTTTAATGACGTTCAGCGGGCAAGACAAGATAGAGACCGTCAGCAAAATGAAGCTGAAGCCTATCGTAATGATATTATTCCTAAAGCAGAGGGTGAATCGGCGCGTTTGGTGCAAGAAGCAACGGCATATCGCGAGCAGCTTGTGAAAGAGGCGGAGGGTGAAGCTAAAAGGTTCTTGTCGGTCTATGAGGCCTATAAGGGCGGTAAAAAGGTAACGATTCAGCGTCTTTATCTCGAAAGAATGCAGGAAGTTATCAGAGATTCTGAAAAAATTATTGTCGATAATAGTAAGGGCGGCCAAGGGGTCGTGCCCTATTTGCCGCTTCCCGAAATAAAGAAGCGATCCGACAATAACGCTCAGGGAGTTCGCTGACATGAATAGAATTTTAGTTGTGATATTGGGCGTAATCGTTGTTGCTGGCGGAGTTGCAGCCTTTGATGCCATGTATACGATACATGAGACCAAGCATGCTCTTATCCTTCAGTTTGGACGCTACGTGAGGACCGCAAGCGACCCCGGACTGCAATTTAAAAAACCGTTTCTTGAAAACGTCGAATATTTTGACAAGCGAGTTCTTGATCTCGACCCTCCCGCACAAGAAGTAATTCTTGCTGATCAAAAAAGGATTATCGTTGATTCATTCGTTCGTTATAAAATTGTCGACCCGCTTGAATTTAAGAAAAAGGCTGTAACCCAGACTAACTTTCTACAGGTGTTTGGTGGACGTCTGAATGCTGCTGTGCGAGCAGAAATTGGTAAAATTTTGCTTGGTGAGATGCTTTCTGATAAGCGCGATGATGTTATGGGCAGAATAACGCAGCAAATGAAAAGTCAGGCACCCGACTTTGGCATTGAGGTAGTTGATGTAAGGGTTGGAAGAACAGACTTACCAAAGGAAACAGCGGAATCCGTATATAATCGGATGAGGTCTGAGCGTGTAGCTGAAGCTCAAAAATTGCGCTCCGAGGGTTCTAAAATTAAGGCTGAGATTCAGGCTAATGCTGATCGCCAAAGGACTATTATTTTGGCAGAAGCGCGCCGCACATCTCAAATCCTTCGCGGTGAAGGTGAAGGCGTAAAAACCAAATTACTTAACGACGCATTTGGAAAAGACCCAGAGTTCTTTGGCTTTTATCGAAGCATGGAAGCATATGGAGACGCCCTTGGTAAGGGGACAACTATGGTCTTGTCACCTGACAGTGAATTTTTCCGTTATTTCCGGAATTTAGACGGAAAGAACCCTGCTAATAAGTAGTCTATAGACATTCAATATTTATGTTTCACAATCTGGTAATTGCGTTTGCGCTCGTCCTGGTTATTGAAGGACTTCTGTATGCGCTTTTTCCGGAAGCAATGAAGCGAATGATGATGACGGTTTTATCAATGTCGTCATCGTCAGTGCGTTCCTCTGGCCTGTTCACAGCGATAGTTGGTGTGGGGATTGTTTGGCTATTACGTCAGTAATTCTGGGAGGGTTTAGTATGTGATTCTTTGAAACTGACTTAGCAAAGAATCTAATTTATTCACTTAAAAAGTACCGATCAGAAAATTTTTTCCTTTTTACTTGCCGTATAAGATTGCGGTCAATTTTCAGGAACTTTTCTAAAATTTTATGTCCTAGATTCACAAAAACTAACTTATCAGAAATTTAGAATAAATTTTAGTATCGCCTAAATTTTGTCTTATCTTTGCCACGCTATAAACACGCCGCTCCTTTTATACTTGGATAACTATGGATTTAAGATACGCCTATGCGGGCCTCGAAATGCTTGGGGCTTTTGGTATTATAAAATTTAAAACGGCGTAAAATTTCCGTGGGGGGTAGTAATTTCTTAAACTGTACCACATTTGATAACCATGGCCTTTGCGAGCGTGATGTTGATATGGAAAAAGCTCACTTCGCGGGTTGTTAAGGTTAAGAGTCGAAAACGGCTGGTGCTTAAAGTCAGGACCTTCTGGAAATGGAGTATTCAATGATAACTTCGGTATTACCCCTCTCATACAATGAACGCGATGTAAATTACGGTCATGCCCCAAAATATGATGAGAACCAGATTACGGTTTTCTCCATTTTCATGTTAGCTATCTTAGGAGGGCTACTTCTTTCAGGTTCGGCGTTTGCTAAATCTGCGCCGGCTAGCTTTGCTGATCTAGCAAAAAAGCTTTTACCAGCGGTTGTAAATATATCAACTTCACAAGTTATAAAACGTGATGCGCCACCATCCCAGAGGCCGCAATTGCCACCGGGTTCGCCTTTTGAGCAGTTTTTCAAAGAATTTTTCGATCGTCAGCAGCAGCGTAGTGCGCCAAATAGGCGTACGACTTCACTTGGCTCGGGCTTTATTATCGATCCCTCTGGTCTAATTGTAACCAATAATCATGTGATTGAAGGTGCAGACGAAATTTCTGTAATTTTACATAATGGGACGCGTTTGAAAGCTAAAGTTGTTGGCAGGGATTCAAAAACTGATCTCGCCGTTCTTCAGGTTAAATCCAAAAAGAAATTGTCTTTTGTTAGGTTCGGTAATTCTGATAAAGCACGTGTAGGCGATTGGGTTGTCGCAATTGGTAATCCGTTTGGTCTCGGTGGAACCGTGACGGCGGGTATAATTTCCGCACGGGCACGAAATATCAACGCAGGCCCTTATGATGACTTTATTCAATCTGATGCCTCAATCAATAAAGGGAATTCTGGCGGTCCCATGTTTAATATGGCGGGTGAGGTTGTTGGTATTAATACGGCAATTTATTCCCCTTCCGGTGGTAGCGTCGGTATTGGGTTCGCAATCCCATCAAAGTTAGCGGAACCGATTATCGGCCAGCTTAAGAAGTTTGGTCGCGCACGGCGTGGCTGGCTTGGAGTCCGAATTCAAACCGTGACAGACGAGCTAGCAGATAGCCTTGGTCTCGGGAAGTCGCGAGGGGCGCTTGTCGCTGATATAACAAAGGATGGTCCGGCCGCTAAATCTAAGATTAAAGTTGGTGACGTTATTTTGACCTTCGATGGAAAACCAATCGATGAAATGCGTAATCTGCCTAGGGTTGTCGCAGAAACTAAAGTTGGTAAAAATGTTAAGGTAGACGTATGGCGCAAGGGTCGGAAAGTGACTTTAGATGCCAAACTTGGAGAATTTCCAGAAGATAAGAAGCCGGTCCTATCTAAAACTAGCAGTCCAAAGGAAGACGACGAAGCCTCCATCACTGTGCTAGGTTTGACCATAGCCAAGTTGAATAATGAACTCCGGACGCGTTTTAAACTAGCTAAAGAAACAGTGGGTGTGGTTATAACGAATGTGGAACGTAATAGTCCTGGTGCCGAAAAGCGCATCCAAATTGGGTCTGTAATTAGAAAAATTGGTATAGAACAAGAACGTGTAAGCTCGCCAATACAGGTGCGGGCTAAAGTTGACAGTGCACGTAAAGCTAAATTAAAGAGCCTCTTATTCTTTATAGAACTTGGTGGTAATTCAAGGTTTGTTGCGCTGCGGCTGTCGAAGGAGAAAAGCTAAATATTTCTCAGATATAGGCAGGCAGTTCAATTTTTGAACTCTTTGAGCCTATAGCCCTGCACATAAAGCAATGCAGTTAGGTCACCATAACGGATAGCAGCCGGAGCTTTTTCTTCTACTATAGGCTTGGCATGAAATGCCACGCCGATCCCGGCATTTAGAATCATTGGTAAGTCATTGGCGCCATCACCGACCGCGATCGTATCGACAAGGGGTATGCCCTTTTCTTTACTTATGGTCTTAAGAGTTTCTAGTTTAGCATCACGATCTAAAATCGGTTCAGCAATTTCTCCGGTTAGAGCGCCGTTCTCGATAATCATGGTATTCGATCGGTCTTCATTAAATCCTACTATTTTTGCAATAGCCTGGGTGAAGAAACTGAATCCACCAGACACCAACACCGTATAAGCCCCATTTGCGCGCATTGTCTTAACTAGCGTACTGGCGCCTTTCGTAAGCTTGGTCTTATTAAGAGATTCCTCCAATGCGTTGGCAGACAAACCTTTTAACATGGAGACTCGTTCTCTTAGGGCACTTTTAAAGTCTATTTCTCCCCGCATCGCGCGTTCAGTAATGGTTGCCACCTCTCCTTTAAGTCCAGCAAAATAAGCGAGTTCATCTAGTGTCTCGCCAACAACAATTGTCGAGTCCATATCAGCAAGCAGTAAGCGCTTTCGCCTATTTGCATGGTCTTGAACAACAATATCGATTTCTAACCCCTTCATCCCTTCTTGCAAAATTTTAAGACTACGCGTCGGTCCTGTGTCATTAAATTCAATATCGCACGAGATATTTTCAGCGAGCCAGAAAGGGTTTTTGGATTCACAGCCGGCCTTATCTAAAATTGTACGGGCTTGGTCAATATGACGGTGCGTAATATTGGCGCGTTCGGGACTAGTGATAAGAGTAACAACGAGGTTCATAATGTTCTTTATGGTTCCGATTTTGTACTGTGACAAGGTGCCAATATTAGTTGCTGATAAATGACTCCGAAATCCATGGTACGAAAACATGAATCTATAGAGGGAGTTTGAATATTGTGACATCTTTGAATCCACCCTTTAAGGCTGAACATATTGGAAGCTTTTTGCGCCCGGCTTCGTTGTTGGCTATCCGAGCGGATTGCGCCACTGGTAAAATTTCTAAATTGGAGGTGCGCCAAGCGGAAGACGAAGCCATTAGAGGGGTGATAGCTCTCCAGCTTGAGCTGGGTCTATCATCAATTACGGATGGTGAATTTCGTAGGCATGCTTATTCAGATAGTTTTACAGTTGATGTTTTTACTGGAGTAAAGATTGGCTCGACTAATGAACTTAACTGGAGCTACCTGAACGCAGACGGCCAGAAAACAGATGGAAGAGTGCCAATCGTCGTCGATAAATTAGAATGGCCGGGTCCCATAAATGTCGACAATTTTAACTTCATCTTAAAATGTGCCGGGAACGGTGTGCCGAAAGTCACATTGCCGGGCCCATGTTACATTCACTTTAGGGCAGGCCGAGAAAATATCTGCTCAGATATTTACGCTGACCTCGATGAATTCTGGCAGGACCTTGTTAACGCATATGTTAATGAAATTGAGGCGCTTTACGCTGCAGGTTGTCGGTATGTTCAGCTAGACGAGACATCGCTTGCTAAGCTCGGCGACCCCATGATACGCGACGGTCTAAAGAAGCGAGGCGACCGATGGGATGATTTGCTTGAGGTCTATACAGATGTAATCAATCAAATTGCAGGGCGGGCCCCTAAAGATCTTAGTCTTGGAATTCATTTGTGCCGGGGAAATAAAGGCGGGTCTTGGCAAGCGGCAGCGGGTTATGAAGATGTAGCCACAAAGCTTTTCAAAAAACTAGAAATTCAATTTTATTTTCTGGAGTATGATTCTCCGCGTGCGGGCGGTTTTGAACCTTTGCGCGAAGTCCCGGATAACAAATCCATAATCCTTGGTCTAATATCAACCAAGGACTCTTCGATTGAGAAAATAGATACTTTGAGGCGTCGTATCGAGGCTGCTACGCAATTTATTGACATCGATCAACTTGGAATTTCGCCACAATGCGGTTTTGCCAGTCTGGATAGTGGAAATCCTATCTCATTTGATGAGCAAGAAGCCAAAATCAGGCTGGTTGTTGAGCTTGCCCAAGAGTTTTGGGGTTATAAAAAACCTGTTAGCTTGTAACTCGCTAGGAATTCATGGTGCACAAAAAAGTTCTTATTGTTGCCGGGCCAACGGCCAGCGGAAAATCGGACCTCGCTTTAGGGCTGGCTGAAAAGTTCGGCGGTGTAGTTATAAATGCCGACTCTATGCAAATTTATGAGGGCCTTGAAGTTATTACAGCTTCCCCCAAAAGAGTTGCGCGCTCCCGTGCCCCGCATAAGTTGTATGGAGTTTGGGATCCGGCGATTTCGTTCTCGGTGGGTCAATGGGTTGGGCTGGCAAAGCAGGAAATTCGGGCTGCTCATAAAGCAGGATTGGTACCAATCGTGGTTGGGGGTACAGGAATGTATCTCCGGACATTGATAAAAGGAATTGCGGAGACGCCGACGATCCCCTTCGTAATTAGAAAAAATGTTAGAAGCCGTTTGGCAGATAAAGGTAGCGTTATCCTTCATGCTGAACTATCGAAATTTGATCCCAACACCGCGGCACGATTAGACGTTTCGGACAGTCAACGTATTGCCCGTGCGATTGAAATTTTCGAGGCAACGGGGAAAACTTTAACACAGTGGCATCATGAAAGTATTCAAACGGAAATATCGTCTGAATTTAATTTTAGGTCCGTGCTTCTTAAGCCACCACGTAAACTTCTTTATGCTGCATGCGACGCGCGTTTCGAAGAAATGCTAAGGACGGGCGCTTTGGATGAGGTTGCCGCATTGGTAAACCGAAAGCTGGATCCGGGCCTGCCTGCAATGAAGGCCCTAGGAATTCCGGAAATCATTAAGTATTTAGCCGGTGAATTAATACTCGAGGAAGCTGTTTCGGCAGGTCAACAGGCAACACGCCGTTATGTAAAACGGCAAGGCACCTGGTTTAAAAATCAATTTGTTGCGGATATGATTGTTGAATCGAAATATAATAATACTTTTAACCATAAAATCTTTCCATTTATTAGCAAATTTTTATTGACCTAACCTAACGGAAAGATTAGTTTGGCCCCGCTTCGTTGCCGGCAATTAACCGGCTGTGGCAGTTTTTAAGCCCTGTTAATAAAATTTATTGCTTTTTCGCAAGGGGGTTCCGTGATACGGGGTCGCCTTTCGTTTGACTAAAATAGGTGAGGACGATGGCTAATCGCAAGCTATCCGGGTCGGAAATTGTTATTAAAAGTTTGGTCGACGCAGGTGTTGATACAATATTTGGCTATCCCGGCGGTGCGGTGCTTCCAATTTATGACGCGTTATTCAAACAGAACCGGTTGAAACATGTCCTTGTTCGTCAAGAAGGCGGTGCTGTTCATATGGCTGAGGGGTATGCGCGTTCGACGGGTAAACTTGGAGTAGTACTTGTTACGTCTGGCCCAGGGGCGACGAATGCAGTAACTGGACTCACAGATGCGCTAATGGATAGCATTCCTGTTCTTTGTTTGACCGGACAGGTTCCCACCCATTTGATTGGTAATGACGCGTTTCAAGAAGCTGACACTACCGGCATCACGCGCCCTTGCACGAAACATAACTATCTCGTCAGGGCTGTAGAAGATCTTGCGAATATTATGCAGGAAGCGATGTACGTATCCCAATCAGGGAGACCCGGACCGGTTGTTATTGATTTGCCAAAAGATGTTTTGATTAATGAAACCAAATACGCGAGTGCTAAGAAACAGGACTCAATACATAAGACTTATCGTCAGCGAATTAAGGGCGACGGCACAAAAATTAGGGAAGCTGTAGAACTGATTGCGGAAGCGAAACGTCCGCTCTTTTATTGTGGGGGCGGTGTGATTAATTCTGGGCCGCGTGGGTCAAAGCTACTGACGGAACTCGTCCATATGACTGGGTATCCCATAACCCTTACATTGATGGGGTTAGGAGCCTTTCCAGCCATAGATAAACAATTCCTTGGTATGGTTGGGATGCACGGGACATATGAGTCTAATCTGGCAATGCATGACTGCGACGTTATGATTAATATTGGAGCCCGTTTCGACGATCGGGTTACCGGCCTTATTGATAAGTTCTCCCCTGAATCAAAGAAAGTCCATGTCGATATTGATCAATCTTCGATTAATAAGAATGTTGCAGTTGATATCCCAATTATTGGCGATTGCGCATCGGTTCTCGCAGATATGATCAAAGTCTGGAAGGAAACTAAGCCACGTCAAAATAAAAAAGCTCAAAATTCGTGGTGGAACCAGATCGAGAAATGGCGTAAGCGGGATTGCTTGGGCTATAATGCGTCCAAAACTTTGATTAAGCCGCAATATGCATTAGAGCGCCTGCAGGTACTGACGGAAGATCGGGATACTTATATCACAACTGAAGTTGGTCAACATCAGATGTGGGCTGCACAGTTTCTCAAGTTTAACCATCCTAATCGTTGGATGACGTCTGGTGGATTGGGAACGATGGGATATGGGTTTCCGGCAGCAATTGGGGTGCAGGTCGCTCATCCAAAAGCTACGGTAATCGATGTTGCTGGTGAGGCGTCGTTCTTAATGAATATTCAGGAAATGTCGACGGCCATTCAATACCGCTTGCCTGTCAAAGTATTTATCCTCAATAACGAATATATGGGAATGGTGCGCCAGTGGCAGGAGCTGCTGTATGGCGGTAGATATTCCGAAAGCTATACAGCGTCATTACCAGATTTTGTTAAACTCGCAGAGTCATACGGCGCTGTTGGTCTTAGGGCTACTAAGCCGAGCGAGGTGGATGAGGTTATCAAAGAAATGTTGGGAAACGACAGGTTTACAATCGCGGATATTGCAATTGATAAATCTGAAAATTGCTTTCCGATGATTCCCTCAGGAGCACCCCATAATGAGATGCTTTTGGGTCCCGATGATGAAGCCGAAAAGCCAACTTCTGAAGAGGGAATGGTTTTGGTTTAAGGCGTCGTCATCGTCTTGGTTCAAAAATTGATACCAGATAAATTGGCGTTTCTAGCGTCACTATTTAAATATGGAGGAAGAATTGGAGCCCATAGAGCGACATACAATCGCTGTTCTAGTCAATAACGAGGCCGGTGTTTTGGCTCGGGTCATTGGCCTGTTTTCCGGACGTGGCTATAATATAGAAAGCTTGACGGTAGCTGAGGTGGATCCCGACAACGCAATTTCCCGGATTACCGTGGTGACTTCTGGAACCCCGATGATAATCGCGCAGATTAAGGCCCAGCTTGACCGGCTTGTGCCGGTGCATCGGATAAGTGATTTGACGGATGGTGGAGCGAGTGTTGAACGCGAACTGGCGCTTGTAAAGGTCCGCGGTACTGGTAATAAGCGTGTCGAGGCATTACGCATCGCAGATGTTTTTCGAGCCCGTGCAATCGACAGTACAAAAAATTCCTTTGTATTTGAGATTTCCGGTTCCACGGAAAAACTCGACGCCTTTATCAATCTTATGCGGCCCCTTGGTCTTCTGGAAATCTCACGTACTGGCGCCGTGGCTATTGCGCGCGGTGCAAAGGGAATTTAGGAAACGGCAATAATTTACCTAATCGCAATACTTACTTTATTTTCGCTAATACAGGCATGACAAACAACTAAAGAGGAACCGCAAAATGCGCGTATATTATGACAGGGACGCAGACGTCAATCTTATCAAATCAAAGAAGGTTGCTATTATTGGTTACGGCAGCCAAGGGCATGACAATGCTATCAATCTTAGCGATAGTGGCATAAAGGATGTCGTCGTTGGTCTCCGCGATGGATCTTCAAGCGTTGCGAAGGCAGAGGACGCGGGGCTCAAAGTATTAAGCCCGGCTGAGGCTGCTAAATGGGCTGATGTCGTAATGGTTTTAGTTCCCGATGAACTGCAAGCGGCCCTTTATGTGGATGATATTCAAGAAAATATGAAAAAGGGTGCCGCTTTGGCATTTGCCCATGGGCTAAACATCCACTTTAAGTTGATTGAAGCTCGTCCCGATATGGACGTTTTCATGATTGCGCCGAAGGGGCCAGGACATACCGTTCGCTCAGAGTATCAGCGGGGCGCAGGCGTGCCGTGTTTAGTCGCTGTTGATCAGGACGCTAGCGGCAACGCGCAGGACATCGCGCTTTCATATGCATCTGCTATTGGGGGTGGGCGCGCTGGTATAATTGAAACTACGTTTCGCGAAGAATGCGAGACCGACTTGTTTGGTGAACAGGCGGTATTATGTGGAGGTTTGACCTCCCTCATTAAAGCCGGATTTGAGACTTTGGTGGAAGCAGGCTATGCCCCAGAAATGGCTTATTTCGAATGTTTACATGAAGTGAAACTAATTGTTGATCTGATTTATGAGGGCGGAATTGCTAATATGCGATACTCAATTTCCAATACAGCGGAATATGGTGATTATATTTCCGGGCCTCGTTTGATTGATGAGAGTGTCAAGGAACGAATGAAAGAAGTACTCGATGATATTCAGTCCGGCCGTTTTGCTCGGGATTGGGTTCTGGAGAATGCCGCGGGGCAGGCAAGTTTTAAGGCTACACGACGCAGGGAGGCGGAGCATCAAGTCGAGGCGGTTGGTGCTGAACTGCGCGGTATGATGCCATGGATTGCTGAAAATCGCCTTGTAGATAAATCAAAGAACTAGGTTTTTGATCATTTTTGATATTTGATGGCGATTTTTTTCTTAAATCGGTAAAAATCGTTGCTTTTAAGGTTAATAAAAGCTTAGGAATAGGGTAATAACTTGGTTTTATTTAGACCTCGGTTTGCCTGGCTTCTAAATTTGACCGAGAATACTAAATTGGCAGTCAGGTGCGCTTAATCAGGAAGCGCCCTAAAGCAATGGCAGAGTGCGGAATGGAAGTGATGCAGAATAAAGGATTGGGATATGATGCCTGTGCGTTAAAGCCACAGGATAGTATTGCATGGCCTTTGTTAACCGTGATCTCCGCCTCAATCGTTGTGCTAGAGGGAGGGCTACGACTTAGTAGCCCCTGAATGTGCCAACAACACTAGGCCGTTCAGGGGACACACAAATTAAAAACAAGTCGTTAATCCCTAAATAGCAAAGGAGCTGAGTTATGAGTGGCAGCACCGACCCGAACCAAGTTATAATATTTGATACCACTTTGCGTGATGGTGAGCAGTCGCCTGGCGCGTCAATGAATCTTGAAGAGAAATTGAGAATTTCCGAACTTCTGGAGGAAATGGGTGTAGACGTAATAGAGGCGGGCTTCCCCATTGCTTCTAACGGTGATTTTGAATCCGTTACTGAAGTAGCGAAGCTGGTCAAAGAGGCGGTAGTCTGTGGTCTTGCTCGCTCCGCACGTGGTGATATTGAAAGGGCGGCGGAAGCATTAAAACCCGCAACGCAAGCTCGTATTCATACCTTTATTTCCACTAGCCCCCTGCATATGAAATTCAAATTACAGATGGAACCGGATGACGTTTATCAGGCCGTCATTGATAGCGTAAGTTATGCGAGAAATTTTACCGATAATGTTGAATGGTCTCCGGAAGATGGGTCGCGCACGGAACATGATTTCTTGTGCCGTTGTGTTGAGGCGGCGATCAATGCTGGTGCGACAACTATCAATATTCCGGATACGGTTGGTTATGCTTTGCCAGATGAATTTGGTGCATTGATCGCAATGCTTGTCGAGCGGGTCCCAAATAGCGATAAAGCGATATACTCCACCCATTGTCATAATGATTTAGGGTTAGCCGTAGCAAATTCACTGTCAGGTGTAGCTAATGGCGCCAGACAAATTGAGTGTACTATCAATGGATTGGGTGAACGTGCAGGAAATGCTGCGCTTGAAGAAGTCATTATGTCATTGAGAACACGCCAAGACCTGCTCCCCTATACTACTGGCATTGATACGGAATGTATTACCCGGGCTTCAAAGCTTGTTTCAACTATTACTGGTTTTACAGTTCAACCTAATAAGGCAATCGTAGGTGCGAATGCATTTGCACATGAATCTGGGATCCATCAAGATGGGATGCTTAAGCATGCCCAGACATACGAGATTATGACACCTGAATCTGTCGGTTTGACGCAGTCAAAACTCGTTATGGGGAAACATTCAGGCCGTCATGCGTTCCGGATTAAGCTTAAAGAGTTAGGATATGAATTGGGCGAAAACGCAATTCAAGATGCCTTCCGACGCTTTAAAGATCTCGCTGACAAGAAGAAAGAAGTCTATGACGAGGATTTAGTTGCGTTAGTCGATGATGAAGTTTCACGTGCCAATGATACAATTAAATTTCAGTCACTTATGGTTGTTTGTGGATCGAACGGACCGCAAACCGCAGAGCTCGAATTGGATGTTGATGGTCAAATTTGTTCAGTTAAAGCTGAGGGCGACGGGCCAGTCGATGCGACGTTTAATGCTATCAAAGCGCTGGTGCCGCATGAGGCGCGGTTGCAGCTTTATCAAGTAAATGCCGTTACAGAAGGCACCGATGCTCAGGCAGAGGTAACCGTACGTCTCGAAGAAGGCGGTAAATCTGTTAATGGACAAGGGGCTGATACAGATACGCTCGTAGCTTCGGCGCGTGCATATGTAAATGCTTTAAATAAATTAATGGTGAAACGCGAGAAGACAGCACCTGGGGCGCTGTCAGCGTAGTTTTAGCCGCGTGGTTGGTAACCGAAGGAAGTAATTGCTCATGTTGTCCAGGCTTTTGGGAATGTTGTCCGCCGATATGGCGATTGATTTAGGAACGGCAAATACGTTGGTCTATGTTAAGGGCCGGGGGATCGTTCTTAACGAACCATCTGTGGTGGCCATTGCTGATGTTAAAGGTAAAAAACAAGTTTTAGCTGTTGGTGATGAAGCTAAACTGATGCTAGGCCGAACGCCTGGAAACATCGAAGCCATTCGTCCGTTGCGTGACGGTGTTATAGCCGACTTTGAAGTTGCTGAAGAAATGATTAAGCATTTTATCCGTAAAGTTCATAATCGACGCAGCTTCGCCCATCCTCAAATTATTGTGGCAGTTCCCTCTGGCGCCACTAATGTTGAACGTCGGGCAATTCAAGAATCGACGGAGAGCGCGGGCGCCCGTCGGGTGTTTCTGATCGAGGAGCCGATGGCCGCTGCGATAGGCGCTGGTCTTCCGGTTACAGAGCCGACGGGTTCCATGGTTGTGGATGTCGGTGGTGGTACTACTGAGGTAGCTGTTTTATCACTTGGTGGTTTGGTTTATTCAAGGTCGGTGCGGGTCGGCGGTGACAAGATGGATGAAGCAATCGCCGGCTATATTCGCCGGAACCATAATCTAGCGGTCGGGGAAAGCAGTGCTGAACGGATTAAGAAAGAAATCGGTTCGGCAAGTATTCCGGCGGATGGTGAAGGAAGCTCCATGGAAATTAAGGGGCGTGACCTAGTGAATGGTGTCCCTAAGGAGATAATTCTTTCAGAGCGCCAAATCGCAGAAAGTCTTGCGGAGCCCGTGGGGGCTATCATTGAGGCCGTGAAGGTTGCGCTGGAGCATGCTGCTCCGGAACTCGCTGCTGATATGGTAGATAAGGGGATCGTTTTGACTGGCGGAGGCTCACTTTTGGGAAATCTTGATCTTGTGCTTAGACACGCCACAGGGCTACCGGTTTCGATTTCAGAAGACCCATTATCATGTGTGGCGTTAGGCACAGGGCATTGCCTTGAGGAAATGAAAACATTGAGGAACGTCCTATCTTCAATGTATTAAACGCTATTAGGTATCAATGTGTGTATGTTTTGCTCAGTTATGGCATTGGCTAGCTTAGAGATTGGCTGTTGTGAATAAAAGAGGCGGTCCATTGGCATTACTTGTCAGCGCACCCTTAAAGGCGTTGGTACAACGATTTGCTTTTCTTTTCCTAATATTGGCAGCATTTGGCATTATGCTGTTGAGCAAAACTGAAACGCTTGTTGTTGAAAAATTTTCAACAGTCGTTATCGATGTTTTCTCCCCAATAATGGATGTAATTTCTAAACCAGCCGCAACTATTAACCATGCCGTTAAAACTTTTCAAGAATTGGCAAATTTAAGAGAGGAGAATGTCCGTTTGAAGCGTGAAAATGAGCGTTTACTCCTTTGGCAGGGCGCCGCAAGAAGGCTCACATCAGAAAATAAAGCATTACAATCTTTGCTGCAGTTCAGCCCCGATCCTAAAATGCAGTTTATTACAGCGAGGGTAATCGCAGATTCTGGCGGGGCATTTGTACGAACTGTTATTGTAAATACTGGCAAACGCAACGGAGTTCGTAAGGGACAAGCGGCAGTTACCGGGACAGGGCTTGCAGGCCGCGTCCTTGCGGTTGGATACCGGTCAGCAAGGGTTCTTTTGGTTACAGATATTAATTCACGAGTCCCGGTTTTGGTCGAAACCTCGCGAGACCGAGCAATTCTCTCTGGTGATAATAGTAGAATGCCCCGGTTAACGTTTTTGCCAGCAAGCTCCGCTGCAAAAGCTGGACATAGGATTGTAACATCGGGTCATGGGGGTGTTTTTCCAGCCGGACTTCAAGTGGGCCACATTGTAATTGAGCCAAATGGCGTCGTGCGGGTAAGACCAAACGTTAATTTTCAAAAACTAGAATATATTCGTTTGTTGGATTCCGCTGTGATTACTCCGTTTGACCCTAAACCAAGCGTTAAGGTTGTACCTAAGCAGGCCGCTGAGCCGTGACCCCAAGGCTGTCGCATCACCTCGATGCTATCGCCCGTAATCTTGTTCCTGCTGCGCTGGGTATTGTCCTTGTTCTAATCTCTACAATACCGTTTCACATCCCTGGGTTTGGGCCAGTGGCACCAAATTTCATACTGATGGCTGTCTTTTTCTGGGGAGTACACAGGGTTAAACTTTTTACCAACGTTATTGTTTTCTTTGTTGGGTTGTTATTAGATATTTTGGTTGGTACGCCGCCGGGCTTGAATGCCATAGTACTAATTCTGGTGAGAACTTTCGCTGTATCCCAAGCCAGGATATTTCGTGGCAAGCCATTCTTGGTTCTTTGGTTAGGTTTTGGATTAATTTCCCTTGTCACTGGGGCGGTGATTTGGGCGTTGAACGCAATTTATCATATGACACTAATTGATCCACTACCGATAGTCTTTCAAATGGCAATGACATTTACTGTATTCCCATTGCTGGCGTGGTTATTTGCGCGAACTCAACAAAAACTCTCTCATCAGACTTAAAATGTATCGTGAAGACTCAACACGTTATAAAAAGTTTTCGCGGCGTGCGATGTTTTTGGCCGGTGGTCAGCTAGCGTTCTTTGGTTTGTTAGCTGGGCGCATGTATCAACTACAAGTTCTTGACTCAAATCGTTACAAAACGTTGGCGGATGAGAACCGTATCAATATACGAATGTTATCCCCGCAACGGGGTAGAATCCTTGATAGATTTGGCATCCCGCTAGTTTTGAATCGGGAAAACTATCGGGTACTTCTGATCGCTGAACAGACCCGTGACGTTAAAAAAACCCTTCAGGCGCTCGGTAAATTGATTTCCCTCTCTGAGAATGAGAATTGGAGGATCCTTCGTGAGATAAAGCAGCGAAGGAGTTTTGTTCCTGTAACGGTGCAAGAAAACCTTGATTGGCAGAAAGTGTCCCAAATAGAGGTGAATGCGCCTGATCTACCAGGAGTGATAATCGATGTTGGGGACCGACGTGAATATCCATTAGGGTCCGCATCGGCTCATCTACTGGGATATGTTGCTTCTGTATCAGCAAAGGATATAGCTGGAAATCGAATTGGGGACCCACTCTTAGAAATCCCAAATTTCCGAATCGGGAAATCTGGGATTGAAAAGGAACAGGATCTGCGCCTTCGCGGTAAGGCGGGCAATAGCCAACTGGAGGTAAACGCGGTTGGTCGAGTAATACGCGAACTGTCACGACGGGAAGGTCAACCCGGTGATGATATAGTTCTGACGGTTGATTTTGGCATTCAAAATCTTACAACCGAAAAATTGCGGGACAAGAAGTCCGCTGCAGCCGTCGTTATGGATGTTAATACTGGCAGTATAATCGCTCTTGCATCGGTTCCCGGTTATGACCCCGACTCCTTTGATAGTGGGTTAACTTCTCAACAGTGGAAGGAGATATCGAGTGACCCGCTGGCGCCACTTACCAATAAAGCAATTTCAGGACTTTATGCTCCCGGATCCACTTTTAAAATGATCGTGGCGCTGGCCGCGCTGGAAAAGGGGGTGGTCACGCCTGATCAAAATATATTCTGTCGTGGTCATGTTGAGATTGGTAATGCTCGATTTCATTGTTGGAAGAAACACGGGCATGGTTTGGTTGACCTAAATACTGCGCTGCAGCAATCCTGTGACAGCTATTTCTACGAAATGGCTCAACGGGTCGGTATAAATCGGATAGCGGAGATGGCCCGGCGCTTTGGTTTGGGCGATTTGACCGGTATAGATTTACCCAATGAAAGAAGTGGGCTAATGCCAACCTCTTTCTGGAAAAAGAAAAACCTTGGGGTCTCGTGGCAAAAGGGAGAAACCCTCAATGCTGGGATCGGACAGGGTTTTATTTTGACTACTCCTTTGCAATTAGCGGTAATGACGTCTCGGCTCGCAAGCGGTAAGGCTGTAAAGCCGCATCTAATTCATGGTATTTTTGCTGGTGGTGTGAGGAAAAAATTTGAAATCCCGCCTCCTAAGAATATTAAAATTTCTGCAGACCTACGAAGGCTTGTTATGAAAGGAATGGACTCAGTAAGCAATACACCACGTGGCACCGGCTACCGAGCGAGGATCAAGACACCTGGCTTCGAACTGGCTGGCAAAACAGGTACCGCCCAGGTTAAAAGGATTTCCATGCTTGAACGCGATACACGTGTGCTCAAAAATAAAGAAAGGCCTTGGAAGGATCGCGATCATGCACTGTTCGTTGCCTTTGCTCCGGTTGAGAACCCTCGCTACGCCATTTCTGTCGTTGTTGAGCATGGTGGTCGTGGGTCGGCGGTGGCTGCACCAATTGCTAGGGATATATTACATGAGACGCTAAAACGTGATCCGTCTAGGTACAGTGAGCGTGACCGAGAAAAGGGCGGTAATAAAAAGAACCGCAAAGCATGAAGTTCGGCAGAAGTGATAGTAGCCCTATGACTATCGGGCAAAAACTTTGGCAGGTTAACTGGACGTTAATTTGTTTTCTCATCATATTGGTGGGTGTTGGATGTGCCATGTTGTATTCTGCCGCTGGTGCCAGCTGGTATCCTTGGGCCGAACGCCAGCTGACCCGTTTTAGTGTTGGGATTTTAATCCTCCTTATAATTGCCGTGATCGATATTCGGTTCTGGTTACGCCACGCCTACACGCTTTATCTACTTGTCTTTGGTCTTTTGATCGCTGTTGAGGTTATGGGTATCATCGGAATGGGAGCTAAGCGCTGGATAAATCTTGGATTTATCCAAATGCAGCCGTCAGAAATAATGAAGGTAGCGCTTGTTCTGGCACTTGCACGCTATTTTCATGGTAGGTCTCTTGAGGATATAGGTCGCCCGATATTTTTAATTATTCCTTTATTTATGGTGGTTGCGCCAGTTTTCTTGCTCCTAAGACAACCAGATTTAGGGACAGCTATCATGCTCACGATGACGGCTAGCATAATATTTTTTCTTGCTGGTGTTCGTACGTGGCATTTTGGGCTGGTTGTAGGTGTCATTATTGCATCCTTGCCTGTCGGTTGGACAATGCTTCACGGCTATCAGAAAACGCGCATTCTTACATTCCTGAATCCTGAGAATGATCCTCTTGGTGCTGGTTATCATATTATGCAATCCAAGATTGCTCTTGGGTCAGGTGGTGTGTTCGGTAAGGGGTATCTGGCTGGGACGCAAAGTCACCTTAATTTTTTACCTGAGAAACAGACAGACTTTATTTTTACGATGCTAGCTGAAGAGTTTGGTATAGTTGGCGGTCTTTTGCTTCTTATAATTTATGCCATTATAATAATTTATTGTTTTGTGATTGCATTACGCGTTCATAACCAATTTGGGCGGCTCGTGGCCCTAGGCATTACAGGAAACCTCTTTTTATATATTTTTATTAATATTGCTATGGTCATGGGGTTGTTGCCTGTTGTAGGGATCCCTTTGCCGTTGGTTTCATATGGCGGCACAGCAATGTTGTCGATTTTGATAGGATTTGGTTTTATCATTTGTGCTAATGTGCACCGCGACGTGCGAATAAGGCGTTACGGCTATCGGGGTGAAGATTAGCGCTGCTGTAGGCCCGTTTTTAAGAGCTCTTTTAAATATCATTTATTTTTGTGCATCATCCGACCATATGAATTGCACTATTCACAATAAATTATCAATTATGCATGCGGAAAAGAACGGCTTCGCGAGGAGCTAGATAAAGGGCGGAACATTTCAATCCGGCTCAGGATTTTACAGATTCCCCGGGAATTTCCACGTCTGAGACGTCCGCGCCTTTGGCGCGCAATTCCTCTAATAAATTTGGTGGCCAGAATAGCTTTGCTCCGCCATGACCGGCATTGATTGTCATCATCCACCCGGTCTCTTTACCGATTACCTCAGCCCCATGCATTTCGTTAGGTGGCACCGAAATGATGTCAAAGGGATACATTATTGTCTCCTGTTCGGAGTTCAGACCCATCGTAATACGCCAGGTGCCTTTCATCACAATAAATGCTTCCGGTGTTGGGTGGCCGTGAGTTGCGAGCCCCTTGCCTGGTTCTACCTTTAAATAAGTGATGTTGAAGGCGTCTACATTATCTAGTGGTGTTGCCTCACCCTTTTGTTCTGCAGGACGCCCAAGAACGGCATATCGTTTGCGTTCGAACCGTTCTAGCAACATATCTATAGGGCGGTAGGGTGATTCACGCTGATCCAAATTTTCGAACCGAAGCACATGCGCTTCGATATCGGGTTTGTTGGTGTTTGGGAAACTAGATTTTTCTTCCATGACCTATTTCCTCTCCGCATTATTTGCAATTGTCGGGCCGGGCCCCTTGCGGTTGAGCATGCCGGCTATCAATTCGGAAGTCTGTTTTTCTAAGGCACTATAGTGGACGTAGCTGAAAATCATATTCCATCATCAGGAAGGAAGATTTAAGACTATACCGGGCAGCTTCTTGTTTTTACACTAATTTTTAAATGTACATGAAAGCTTATTGATCCATTAAATTATACATGCAACGGTTACAAAGTTTGTATTTATATCAACATTATTTCTAATATATTAAACACCCGTGCCTTTTTTGTGCGACAGCGTGTTTTTTTCACTGACTGTTAATTATTTGGAACCCCCTACCCATGAGCAATAGGAAAATGCGTCTTAACTATCATGGGAACTATGCCGGGAGCCATTTGAGCGCGTGGAAAGCTGGCCGGGATACCCCAGCGGAGTTTGATCTCGACTATTATGTTAAGTTTGCGCAAATTGCGGAACGGGGCCTCTTTGATGGGATTTTCTATGCTGCCGATCTCGCAGCTCAAGGTCCTAACCGTTCAACTTTTGCCGGTCTTGATCCGGTGGTGCTGTCTGCAGCGCTTGCGACGAATACAGAACGAATTGGTCTTGCAGCTACAATCTCTACAACTTTCAACGAGCCCTTTAACGTGGCTAAAACAATGGCCACACTCGATCACATTTGCTGCGGTCGCGCAGCATGGAATATCGTCACCTCCTACGATCCTATGGCGGCGCCGAATTTCGGTATGACTGATCTCCCACCGAAACAAGAACGCTACGAGCGGGCACAAGAATTCGTTGAGGTCGTTCTAAAGCTTTGGGAAAGCTGGGGGGAAAAAGGTCTTAATAGCTGCGGAAATGGGGCAATGACCACCCTTTGTGAATCGGCGATTAAACCTATCAATCATACCGGAAGATATTTCAATGTAAGAGGACCAGCGCAAACGCCTCGTTCCCCCCAAGGCCGGCCAGTACTATTTCAGGCAGGAGCTTCAGAGGAAGGAAAGGCATTTGCATCACGCGTAGCTGACGGAATTTTTTGCGTGGCTTTGGAATTATCAGTGGCAAAAGCTTTTTATACGGAAATGATGGCGCGGGTCAGAGATGCGAACCGTGATCCGGACGTGGTCCAGATACTGCCAGGAATATACCTTTATCTAGGAAGTACAGAGGAAGAGGCTAAACGCGCTTTGGCGGCACAAAGTGATACTGCGGCAGCTCTACAGAACCTCGCAGTCAAGCTAAGTACGTCAGTCGACAAGTTAGTTTTTGACGAGGCTGTTCCCAATAAAATTCTTGAGCAGGCAATGCTCGACCCTCAGTCAGACGGGCATACCAGATCATTAGTCGAGCTTCTTAGACGTGAGCGCCTAACAGTGGGACAGTTTCTTGAACGGCAGCCTCTGAGAGGGCCGCATCGCGTCCTTGTTGGGGTGCCCGAGATGGTCGCAGACTGGTTAGAAGTGTGGTTCTTAGAAAGAGCAGCAGATGGATTTAATATTGGTAACCTCACGCACGAGACACTCACCATTTTTGTAGAAGAAGTCGTACCGCGTCTTCAGGATCGCGGCCTATTCCGGCGGGAGTATAAGGGTAAAACATTGCGAGAAAATTTTTGTGGCGAAGTTGGATAATCCATACTTTTTATAGGTTTTAACCATTTATTAGACAGGTTCCTGAGTATCAATTGCCGGCTTAAATATTTCTGAAACCTAATCATTACGAGAAGCCGGGTGATTATTCCTTAAGATCAGCAACGACCTTTGATAAGAGTTACTTCTCCTTTTAAGGTCTAACCTGAGAACAATTACGGCGAGAAAGAAAGATTGCTACGCCATATTCATACACAATTTCTTCCCGGCCCTGGTTTTGAGTTCTTACATAGGGAACTAAGAAAAAACTGAAATTTCTGTGCGGGGTAGGAACGAGCTGATATCATTAAACAATAAGAAAATTAGGAGTCCTTTCATGGCACACAAGCGTACTAACCCGAGTTCTGTCTCCTTACCGCAAAATTATCATCAGTCTGTGGAGGTAGAAGAAGGTTGCAGGTTTCTTTTCGTTGCAGGTCAAACCGGCGTAAATCTTGATGGATCGATCCCAGAGGGGATAGAGAGTCAGGCAAAACAAGCTTTTGAAAATATGGAAAACGTTCTTACAGCATCCGAATATGCCTTTGAGGATGTAGTCTTTATGAAAACCTTTTTGACTAGACGAGAGGATCGTTCTGGCTATCAGAAAATTCGGGCTGAAATTTGGGGTGATAATAAGCCCGCTTCCACTTTTCTTATCGTTTCTGGACTAGCCGATCCTCAATATTTGGTTGAGGTGGAGTGCATGGCTGCTAAGAAATTTTAATATGGACGATGTCCCTGAAAATGCACCACAAACTCCTAGTGGTCCCGAGGTATTTCTTGATCATGTTGGGTGGTTCGTGCCTGATATAGAGGAGCTTGCTGGAGTAATGGAGAGGCTGGGCTTTATCCTGACCCCATTTGTTGCGCAGCAAAATGCTGATCCCAATGGAGGCCCCCCGGTACTAGCGGGGACAGGTAATCGTTGCGCCATGATGCAGCGGGGCTATCTCGAGTTTCTTACCGCTGTCCCGGGCACGGAAACAGTTCTTTCGCAGCAACTTAAAGGTGCACTTGATCGATACCATGGTCTCCACCTAGTGGCCTTCTCTATTGATGACAGCGCTGGTGCGCACGAACGCCTATCCGCCGGTGGGTTCACGCCCCAGGACCCCGTGCACCTCAGGCGTCCTTTGACACTCGGAGATGGTAGTCCAGCCGAAGTTGCCTTTACGGTTCTACGGGTGCCCCCAGAAAAGATGCCTGAAGGCCGAATTCAGATGCTGCGCCAGGAAACACCTGATCTAGTTTGGCAGGAAAATATTATCGCCCGTGATAATGGTATTGTAGCTTTAGGAGGCGTTATTCTCTGCGTAGACAATGTTGATGAGGTGTCCGACCGATTCAGCCGGTTTATTGGGAGAGATGCTGAGGGAACATCAGATTACCGGTCGCTATCGCTTGATAGGGGACGCCTTGGCTTTGCGACGATCAAAGGGCTGACGGAACGCCTACCTGGTTTGAAGGTGCCGACGACCCCCTTTATGGCAGCCGTTTGCTTGCAGTCAGGTGATATTGGTAGGACACGATCATTTCTTACCCAAGCGGGCATCCTCACTTCACGACTTGGCGACCATTCGTTGCTCGTCAGCCCAGAGGATGCTTGTGGAGCGGGCATCATAATTTATGATAAAAGTGAGATATGGCCACCTGCCAGTTAGTCGCTGCTAGCGGGATGATTGGTAATATTCATATTAGAATCAAATTCTAGTAGTCCGTCTCTTATCCACTGTGATGGGACTACCTGAGGGCCGCGCTTGAGCGTAGGGAAAACCGCGGCATCCTCTTTCGTTTGCGCCGGCCACACATTGTCGGCAACTGCAGCTTGCCGCACGATAATTTCATCTGGTGTCACGTTCCAGACTACCATGTCCTCAGCTAGCGTTAGCGGGCCATCATAGGTGGTTCGAATTTCCTCCAAAACCTCGTATTTTGTGTCTAAATCATTGAAGAAATGATAGGCGACAGCAAGGCGCGGCTTTACGACATTAAAAACCTTACCCGCCTGGGCCGGCGAGGTGTGGTATTTCGTGGCAACCATCTCGGCGACATGGGGCTCAAACCCGCGGCGGCGGACCAGGGTATTAGCGGTCATAAAGGATTCATGGATAACGATGTCAGCATCGCGGGCAAATTCTAGGAACCATTTGTTAGGATTTGTATCAGACGAATATACAATCGTGCGGTCATTCCATTCCAATCGGAAGCTCACAGCGCCGTCAGAAATATGGATTGCCGGAAACGATTTAATCGTCACACCATTTTCTTCATAGATAACGCCAGGTTTTGAAAAGTCGAATTCGTGTGCGATCATTTCTCCGCCGGACTCCGGTACACTACCAGTTCTCGTCCGGTAGTCCCAAGCGAGTGTTTTTTTGAGGTTCTTGATGAAGGCGGCAGTTCCATATTCTGGTAAATCGCCGGATGGTCCCCATACTTCCAGGGGTCTTGTGCGAGCTCCAAGCCAGCCACAGATCCATAACTCCCCCAAATCCCCTACATGATCAATATGCAAATGACCCAGAAAAACTTTTGTCAGCTGATTGAATGGGATTTCGAGTGACGCAAGGTTAGCTGCAGCATGGGAGCCCATATCAAATATAAAATTATCACCATTTCCAAGCTGTACTAAGAATGATGCGGATGCTTGGCTGCGTCTGACCAGGGGCATACCTGTCCCGAGGGCAATAATTCGCAATTCGTCAGATGCTAAATCTTCTGTACCCGGGAAGTAATGATCGCGATAATCATATCGAGGTTTAGGGTCATTTTGGTCTTTCATTATAAGTTTCAATCCTCCAATTTGTGCCAAAAGCGTATCATGTGGACTTTCAAGCGTCTTGGGTTATGCGTTAGAAATACTTCATGAATGAGGATATATGGATTTTTGGTTATGGCTCGCTGGTATGGCGGCCAGATTTTAAATTTGCGGAGAAATGCCCAGCGACAGTTAACGGCATGGTGCGCCGGTTTTGGCAAGGTTCAACAGATCACAGAGGAGTTCCCGGTAAGCCGGGACGGGTGGTCACTTTAGAACCCAAAGCGGGTGCTACGTGCTGGGGCATGGCCTACAAAATTGTCGCTGCGAACGTGAAGCCAATCATTGCTGCTCTTAATTTCCGCGAAAAGGGCGGGTACAGGCTAGAATCTGTAAAACTGACCTTACAAATGAGTGAACCGTTGTCAGTTAAAGGAATGGTCTACATTGGCACACCAGAAAATCCTGACTATTTGGGCCCGGAGACAACCAAACGGATTGCGGCGCAGGCAGTAGACTCAACGGGGCCGAGTGGTCCTAATTATGAATATGTATTGAGTTTAGCAGAGGCGTTAAGAGATCTTGGGGCTTACGATCCGCATGTCTTTGAAATTGAAAACTTTGTAAAAGAGATGTTACATCGCAAGAAAATTTTTTTTTGACGGTCCTCAAAAGAAAAAAAAAAGAGCCCTTTAATGCTTTTATAAAAAATAATATTTGCATAGAATAGAGTTCCCCGAAAACAAGGATATTTTCGGATTGGAGCTGTTTTATGCATGAATTTACTAATTTGGATGAACTCCAAGGGAAGTTAAGCAATGCACCCGGCGCGTTAATACCAGGAATTTTTAAAACCTTTTCCGACTTAATATCTACTTTTTCGCCCGCTGCGGTCCCTGGCCTAATAGCCGAATATCTGCCGGGACTCATGGCCTGTCCCGACCTTTTGACACCTGAACAGCGCTCTCTTAAGGGCCTAGATTACGAAAAACATGAAGTTTTCCTATGTCCAAATGATGGTTTTTCTGTTTTGGCTGTGGTTTGGCCCGCTGGAATTTACTCGCCAATCCATGATCACAAGACCTGGTGCACATTCGGCGTCCTAGAGGGAGAAATAAGGGAAACCATTTATGAAGAGACTCAAAGCGCAAGTTGTGATGCCTGTGCCGTTAGCAGCACGAACCACCTTGCAGGATCGATTACACATATGACCATCGACGAATCCAATATTCATTGTATGCATAACCCCGGTGAGGTTCCCGCTGTTACAATCCATATTTATGGTGGAAATTTCAAAAAGATCGGGGCAAATGTCAATAAAATCTATGCTACCCACACTTGACGTAGCCTGCCCGATCAGGCACATCGCATTCAGGAAAATAAAGGTAATCACTAACCTTTTAATATATCTACAGGAGAGTTAAATGCGCGCAGTATGTCTGCACGAACAAGGTGGCATTGAAAGCCTCACTCTAGAAGAAAATTACACTGACCCACAGCCTGGTGAGGGCCAGGTTGTCATCCGGGTTAGGGCAACTTCCCTGAACTATCATGATGTATTTACCTGTCGCGGTATGCCCGGCATCAAAATCCCGATGCCGATGATCATAGGACTGGACGTTTCGGGCGAAATTTCTGAAGTGGGCGCCGGCGTTGATGGCTGGAAAGCAGGCGAACGTGTGCTAGTCAACCCGCTCGATCCTACAGACTCGAGCAAAGGCTTGATGGGCGAAATGTTGCCTGGCGGAACTGCAGAATACTGCCTGGTAGATGCGACCCGGCTGATCACAATTCCAGAGGGCTGTTCGTATGAACAAGCTGCCGCATTACCCGTCGCCTATGGGACAGCCCATCGAATGATGATTGCTAATGGCGGCCTTACGGCTGGCGAGTCGGTTCTTATTCTAGGAGCGAGCGGCGGCTTTGGCTCATGTTGTGTTCTTTTGGCTAAGGCAATGGGCTGTGAGGTTGTCGCCTGTGGTAGTACCGAGGACAAGCTAAAGGCACTCACAGAATGGGGCGCTGACCACGTTATTAATTATAAGGAAGAAGACTTTACGAAGGCGATATGGACAAAATTCGGCAAGCCACATCGTCGGAAATTTGAAGGGGGTGTCGATGTTGT
>CAYZDH010000013.1:0-411 GCA_964477025.1 uncultured Rhodospirillaceae bacterium
ATGGTTGCCCTAGCGTATGTAGTCAGCTGCTGGTGGTCATCTCCGCGGCGACCGGTTAGCCAGCTAGCGGTTTCTGAAGACTGTTCATTTGTCGGGTCCGTTTCTGGGGGATGCATTGAGGGCGCAGTTGTCACAGAAGCCCTCGCGGTAATAAAGTCCGGTATTCCGAAGGTTTTAGACTATGGTGTAACAAACGAATTAGCTTGGGAAGTAGGGCTTGCCTGCGGCGGAAAAGTAAAGGTTTTTGTGGAGGCTATTGAGGAATGAAAAAATCAATGCTGAAACAAATCCTGCTTGATCAGGAGGCTAAAACCCCTGTAGCTCTCGTCACCGAATTAGAGACCGGCAGGCAGGCGCTTGTCTATTATAACTCCGCTACCGGTGACCTTGCTGATAGCCCCGAGATTTTAA
>CAYZDH010000013.1:421-1895 GCA_964477025.1 uncultured Rhodospirillaceae bacterium
CGCACGCCGAGCAATACTAGACGACAAAACCGGTACTCTAAAACTCGATGCCGGCGAGATTTACTTCCAAATCTTTAACCCACCCCTTCGTATGCTAATTGTCGGGGCGGTGCATATAGCCCAACCGCTTTCCCGAATGGCAAGTACCGTCGGCTATGATGTTACCGTTGTAGACCCTCGTCATTCCTTTGCATCTCCAGATAGATTTCCTGGAATTTCTCTAAATCATGAATGGCCGGACGACGGATTAAAAGAACTCGACATAGATCGCCGCACAGCAGTTGTCTCACTGACGCACGACCCAAAACTAGACGATCCAGCCCTTGCTGTGGCAATTCGTTCTGAAGCATTTTATATCGGATCTCTCGGCAGTAGAGGAACCCATGCCGGTCGAGTTGAACGGCTAAAAAACGAAGGCTTTACCGAAGTTGAAATAGGTCGGATTAACGGCCCCGTAGGTCTTAATATCGGCGCGATTTCTCCATCAGAAATCGCTTTATCGATATTAGGCGAAGTCACAGAATGTCTGCACGCCAAAGACAAGAAGGCCGTAGCGTGCTCTTTGCCGACCTAAACATCAAAACTGCAGCAGGAGCCATCCTTGCCCATAGTCAGAAAGTGGGTACACACACTTTTCGGAAGGGCCGAACGTTGTCTGACTCCGACATAGAGGCGTTAAATAAATCTGGGATCGAAACCGTAACTGCAATCCAACTTGAAATAGATGATGTGCATGAGAATGATGCAGCAGAACGGCTAGCTAATGCCATCGCCGGCAAAAATATAACACTCTCGGCAACAGCTACTGGTAGATGCAATCTAGTAGCTGATTCCGACGGTCTCGTAGTGCTCAATACTGACGTGATTAATGCTTTGAATCTTACAAATGAAGTTATCGCTATCTCAACGGTTGTCCCCTTCCGTCAAGCTCGAAAAGGCGATGTAATTGCGACGGTCAAAATAATTACTTTTGGTGCTTCAAAAAAAATCATCGAAAATTGAGAAAAAATAATCACAAGTGAAGGGCCACCAGTTTCTTTGTCACCTATCACGCATAAGAAAATTGGCCTAATCCAAACAAAACTACCAATTTTAAGAAAATCACTCCTGGAAAAGGCCAGAACGGTTACCGTTAATAGGGTAGCATTACTTAATTGCAACCTCGTCCATGAGGTCATTTGTAATCATACGCCTCAGGATGTCGCCAAAGCACTCAAAGAATGTTCAGAAAAAACCTGTGACATTGTACTTGTCATGGGAGCCTCCGCTATTGCCGACCGGGCCGACGTAATCCCTATGGCTGTAAAAAAATGCCACGGGCTTATCGAACACTTTGGACTCCCTGTAGACCCCGGAAACCTAATGCTCTTAGCCAGCGCCCTCGAAATGCGAATTCTTGGCCTTCCAGGTTCGGCAAGATCACCGCGTCTTCATGGCTTCGATTGGATCCTTCAAGGACTGGTTGCCTATATAG
>CAYZDH010000013.1:1951-26976 GCA_964477025.1 uncultured Rhodospirillaceae bacterium
CTGTAATTCTCGGCGCTGGACAATCCAGTCGTATGGGTTCGATTAATAAACTTCTTTCAAAAATTGGTGGACGACAAATGCTCTCCCATATTGTCGATGCAGCAAAGAAGTCCGACGTCGATCGTATCTTTGTTGTCACCGGCCACGAGCGGGAGCAACTGCGAGAGGCGTTGAAAAACTACGATGATATCAACTTTGTTCACAATCCAGATTACTCGGGTGGACTGAGCACCTCCCTGCGCACGGCCATTGGCGCACTAGATGAAGATACGGATGGCGTTGTGGTTTGTTTGGGAGATATGCCTGGGATTTCAGAGGAGCATATAAACGCCCTAATTAATGTCTTTAACCCTGAAGAGGGCAGACAAATTTGTATTCCAACTTTTAATGGTAAATGGGGAAATCCCGTTTTATGGGATCAGCGGTTCTTTGATGCGATTAAGAATGTTTCCGGAGATGTGGGTGCTCGGCATTTGATAGGAGAAAATAAAGATGTTCATAGAGAAGTCAACGTAGAAGACAATGCAGTAATTACCGATCTCGACACACCGGCGGCACTCTCCGCACATATAGCCGGATTAAAACAAAAGGAATAATTAAAGTACCATGGCTCACTCCCCCACCGGAGCTACGAGCGAAGAAAGTAGCAATGAATCTAATTTTCGTTGGTTAGTTCTATTTGGCATTTGGCTCGTTTATTTCTGTTTCGGTTTATCGGTAGCCTCACTAGCTCCATTGGTTCAGGTCATTGAACTCGATTTATCTATCGAACATGCTTTAATGGGAACAATCCTTGGCGCCTGGCCGGTAGTTTATATTGCTTCTTCTCTCCCATGTGGCGCGTTACTGGATCGCTATGGCACTAGTAATATGCTCGTCGCCTCCACCATAATCATCGCCCTTGCTATTGCCCTTAGAGGGTTTGCCGAGACCTATTTTGATTTGTTATTTACTATGATTCTTTTTGGTTTAGTCGCACCAATTATATCAACCGGCGCTCCAAAGGTAATCAGCATCTGGTTTACGGGAAAAGAACGTGGGCTGGGAACAGGAGTTTATTTTACTGGCAATGCACTTGGGGGAATTACAGCTCTAGCGTTAAGTAATAGTTTTCTGCTGCCAATAGTCGGAAACAACTGGCGATACATCTTTTTTATCTATGCATGCTTCATCATTTTAGCTGGATTAATTTGGCTAATAATAAGTCGGAAAAACTCATATCGTAATTTTGAATCTAAAATTAAATTTGATAAAAAAATAAAATACAGAACCGTTATTAGAAATTTATTAAACCAGCGCCTAATACGTTTAGTCCTAATCATGGGGCTATTTATTTTGTTTTTTAATCATGGCTTAACGCAGTGGCTGCCAACAATTCTAATTGAGAATGGGATGAGTAAGGTTGACGCTGGTTACTGGTCATCGATCCCGGCGCTCATAGGGCTTACTTGCGCCCCAATTATAATTCGTAGTGCAACTCCGCAATCCCGACTTCAAATTTTAATGGGATTATTTGTTTGCGCCGGTATCGCAACTCTAATGATTTTTCTTAATCACCCTTCAACTCTTTTTCTTGGCTTATTCCTGCAGGGCATGTGCCGAGGCGCCATGAATGGGATTGCAATTTTAATGTTAATTGATAATGAGGATGGCAAAGGTAACAACGTTGGCGCCTCCACGGGTCTTTATTGGACCGTAGGAGAAGTCGGCGGTGCGTTAGGCCCAGCGACAGTTGGAACTATCGCAAGTCTTACTGGCAACTTTGACGCCGCACTTTTCATGATGACGGCTGTGGCCGGAGTACTAATAATCTGTGCTTCAAGACTTATTAAACATAAAAGGTATCAAAGGGCATAGCTTACGAAGCAAATTCACCGCCCATCATTACATAAGCCATGTCGACGGCAACGTTAGATCTATTGTCCCATGCATGCCAATTCCCCAACTGCACAACAATAGTGCCTTTTGTAATGAGGATGTCATCTTGATCGAGAACAAGGTGACGTTCTCCTTTCAAACAAAAACCGTAATCCACTGTCGGGGTCCTATGCATATTCCAGTGCCGGCCACCTTTTTTTAATTCGGAAGCACACTCTTTATTCATTTTAGCGTGACTGCTGCGGGCGTCAGCATCACTCAAAATTACCCGCTTTCCCGATGACTGAACTAAGCGCCAGTGAACCCCATTCTCTGGAGGTGAGTGCCTTAAGTCGCCGTTAACTGGGCTCGTATCTTCACATGACAAAATTTGAGCTGGAATTAAATCAGAAGTCCAAATTTCATTAAAAAAGGTACCAGGACTGCTAGGCCGGCGATGTACATTAGGCATATCACTGTCAAAAATAACCTGTGACAGGCCATCCTTATTATTACCAACGACAACTCTTCTTATCTTTTTATTTGCTGTAGGCATTTAAATTATCTAATTTTTTAATATCCGTCATGATTTGAGAAAAAGACGATGAAAGGATAAGGGTTATCTCCCCCTCCTGGATATTACAGAAGTCAAGGCTATCGGTCTTTTCCATATAAGGATGGGGAGAGTTTTGATTATAGGTAGACAGATTGGGAGAACCCATCATTTCAAAAAAGTTAGCCACATCGGATTCATTTACAGAATTTTTCCAAACCTTATCAGGCGGAAATTCCACTACCCTGCAAACTGAGCCATCCTTTGGAGGTTCGATTGTATGGGGAAGGTGAAGGGTCTCCTTAATTCCTCTTACCTTTGCCGGCGTGGATTCGGTAACCCAAATCCTAGTCGCTGCATATCCAGGACGAGCCGGGTCCTCTCTAATATCGGGCGATGGACCATCTGATAAAGCGACCGCCCTACCTTTGTCATCTTCTCCAGCTACAATTCTTCTTATCGGTTTTGGCAAAGCTAATCCTATTATTTTTTAAAATCTGCACCAATCATAACGTATCCCATGAGACTATTCTCAGAACGATTTGCCCAAGCGTGGTAATTGCCTAACTGAACACAAATATCACCCGGACTCAAAGGAATCTCGGACTCGTCAAGAACAAGCGACCGCGCGCCCGAAGCTACAAAACCATAATCTACGGAACGAGTTTTATGCATACCGGACATCCCAGCATGTTTACCCCCCCTATCGCCTCGTTCTAAAATGGCATCTTCAATTGGATCATGAAGAGGTACCGCATTTGGGTCATCTTCAATTTTGTACCCAGGTGGTGCTTTTAGAGATTGGACAAACCGAAGAAATCCGCCTGATTGAGGGGGATGAACATTAAATGGTGGTTTTCCTAGATCTTCTCCATCGGAGAGTTTAATTGGCATTTCCCAACACCAATGTTCAATCATACCACCACCAGGACGAGCTGGGTCTGGCTTGAGGTTTCTGGCGTCACTATCATAAATGAAGCCAGAATTACCTGCCGTATCGTTGCCAACAACAATACGACGCATAGAAAGTGAGTTCTTTAACAAATTTTTACCTATGCAAGAAACTTACTTGATTAGTTTTTTAATTCTTTTGACGACGTCTGGCGGCGTACTAATGAGTTTATTAACCGCTTTCGTAACTTCTTCACCAGTATTCGTCGTCAACTTTAAGTTAGCCCTCTCAATTAAAGCGACAAACCCTTTGTCTTTCATTGTCTTATCGAACGCCCGCCTTAGCGCGTTGACTCTTTTGGAGGGAACGCCAGGTGGAGCAAACACTGACCGTCCAGTTAGCGATTGCAACATCATGTAACGAAAAACCTCTTTATCTGCTTCAGTTTTTGCAAGCTCTATAGTAGTTGGCACATTTGGTAATTCTTTAGTTCGCTCATTTGCATTTTGAATGAGAATATTTAATGGATTTTTTCCATCCTTAAACCAATGCGGTGTCATCGCTCTAAAATTTTGTAAAGTTGAAAAACTTCCTTCAACTTCTCCTTTTTCAATCGCTAATGCGCGGTCTGCACCTTTGTAACCGAGAACGACGTTAAATTTGGTTCCAAGCAGACGGTTTGCAAGAATGATATTCTGATAGATAGGAGAACTTTTCCCAGATCCGCCCATCTGGGTAACCCTTTTGCGGGCATCTTCGATAGTTTTTGTTTTTGAGGTATGCCAAGTAAATAAAAGAGAGATCGATCTCTCCATGTTACCGATCCAATTTAGTTTAGTCGCATCATATTTTATTTTTTTTGCTCGCAAGTGCTGATTTGTTGCCACTGTCATCAAGGGCATCCCGACAACCGAACCGTCCTTCGGAGCTACGTTGTAGGCCCAGTTCGTCATTTTTGTTCCACCGGCGCCGGGCTTGTTAATTACTATTACATTTGGATTGCCAGGAATGTATTTCCCATAGAACTTACCAAAGGCGCGACCAAAAAAACCGTATCCGCCACCAGCTCCGGCTCCGACATAAATTTTTACTGTGTTTCCTTTGTAAAAATCTGAGGCCGCTATAGCATTGCCCCCAAACAAACCCATACCGGAGACAATTCCGGCACTTACAATTGTTTTTAGATATTTATTCATGATTTTCTCCCATTTTTACTATTTGTCTTAATTTTGCCAGAGCGAATGCAAACTAGCATTAACCCGTTGCGTTTTAACCTCGACGACGGCTGTACGCCCTCCACTAACAGTCTCAATAGCCGATTTTAATGTATCTTCCAAATTACCAGGGTCAGAAATTTCATATGTCTTAGCACCCAAAGCAGAACACAAACTGCCAATATCTACACCCGTACCAAATCTCACGCGTGCCAAACGAGAACTCTCTCCTCCATCTGTATCAATGAATTTCCTATTATTTTTAACGATGATCAAAATTGGTGCCGAATTCCTGACCGACGTCTCGACGTCCATCGCAGTTTCGTTGAAAGCTTCTTCTCCAACTACGATAACCACTAATTTTTCCGGATGCGCTTTCTTTGCTCCCATGCCCGCACCCAGGGACCAACCCATCGCACTCTCCACACCAAACCCGATAAAGGATCTCGGCTTTGATGCCATATAATGTTGTGACGTCGTACCTCTGACGGTACCCGCATCATGCAACAAAATACTATTTTCCTTATCTAATAAATTGGAGAGTGTATCAGTTACTCTGAATGGATTTATTGGAATTTCATCAGATTTTAGCAGTGGCTCACAAATTTTAGCCCAGTCGTCTTTATAGCTTTTAACCGCACTTGTTCTAATAGAAGCAGACTCAATCTTCTTCCCTGATAATTGAATTTCTGCCTCAGCGATTAATTGTCCAAGAATAACTTTACTGTCCCCCAAAATCGCCAACTCCGCTACATCCTCGCGGTTCAGTTCCTTCGGATCTACGTCTATCTGTATATGAGGAACCTCTTTACTCGGCAAAACCTGCGTAGCATGTCTTTTAAAACCGCAGCCAATCGTAAGTATTAGGTCAGCCGAGTTGGCAATTTTTGTAGCCGGCAAACTGCTGTAAGAAGCCTGCGCAAAGCCGCCGATACCCAAAGATAGAGGATGCTCTTCAGGGAAGGCACTCTTGCCATTTAACGTAGTGGCCACGGGAAGTGTTAACAGCTCAGAAAGCGTTACGAGTTCATCCGACGCCTCCGAAAACAAAATACCTGCACCTACATACACGTAGGGATTTTTTGCCGAAATTAACATTTCAATAGCAGACTTGATGGAACTGGGATCTCCACCACTTCTAATACGCTTTTGTGAACTAATAGGTACCCACGAGGGAACATCTACGTCCATTTTTGCAACATCAAAAGGCATTCCAATTACAACGGGACCCTGCCTACCCGTATACATATGCATAAAGGCGCGCCTGAGTGTTCCAATTGTTTGTGACGGGTGGGTTATCACGGTAGCCCACTTGCTCACGGGAGAAAAAATATCGACAAATGGAATTTCTTTAGTCTGCCTGCTAGCGATTTCGGCCGCATTATTATGCCCAGCGATAAACAATACCGGCACCGAATCACCCCAGCTATTTACCAACCCGCACATTAAATTAGCAGCCGCAGGCCCAGAGTCCGTAAAAGCAACCGCCGGCCGGCCAGTCGCACGCGCAAACCCATCACAAATATCAAATGCTACACGTTCTTGGCGTGTATACATCAATTCAATTTCATCGCGACTGGCTATTTGATCCAGGAATGGCCCAATTTGTTGTCCGGACATTCCCGCAGCCAAGCTGACACCCTCGCTGACTATATAATTCGCGATTAATTCCGCTACCTGCATTGCCTCAGCGATCCTTTTGTTCGTTAGTCAAAATTAGAACCTTACCCATGTTTTCCAACTACCCAACCCTGCTTTGTTAAGTGCCTTTCAGCAATTGATTTTGGATAACTTTCTAATTTAGTTGCTAGCGTATCGTTTACTCGATTGTAGAACCCAAATACTCCAATTACGGATAATAGCTCTACTATCGCTTCTTCGTCATAAAATTGTTTTAAGTTATCAAAATCTTCGTCCGTGACAGCGTTTGGGGTTTGCACAGCACTCTGCGCTAAACGCAGCGCTGCTCTTTCTGCTTCCGTAAAAAGATCACTCGTTTCGTAGTTCCACAGTTGATCCTCTTTCTCAGCTGACAAACCCATATCGATAGCAAACCCCGCGTTATGAGCGGCACAGTAGTTGCAACCCGCAGAGAGACTGGATAACTGGGCGACCATATTCTTAAGCTCTTTAGATACTTTGCCGTCGGAAATTGTAACACGCCTAAGTTCCCTTAAAGCTCGCAAAATTTCCGGCTTGCGTGCCAAGACACGAAGTAAATTTGGAACCTCCCGTCCCCTTCTGTCAGCGTCGCAAAAAAGCTCTTCAAATTCCGGCATTTCCTCTCGTTTTAATGGAGATAGTCTTGACATAATTTCTATTCCTAAGGCTTAACCCCTGCCCCATTAAATTAACTTCGCAAAAAAACATAAAGCTTTGCGTTACACACAAAAAGCTCTACTCAGAATTCACAAAGCCAAAAATTTATAAAAAACTTTCGCACTAGAATCTGATAATTCTAATATTTTGCATCAAACTGTTCGATTTGGTAAATATATAATTTATCTATTTACATAACTAAAAAGAATGCAATGGATTCTAGAGAACTAAAATATTTTGTCGAAACAATAGAATTGGGCGGCATTACAAAGGCTTCACGGTCTCTGAACATAACTCAACCAGCCCTATCAAAAACAATCTCAAATTTAGAAAAAAAACTAAAATGTATTCTTTTAGAACGGGGGAGATTTGGCATAAGGCCAACCGAATTTGGAGAAGAATTATATCTCCGTTCCAAATCTATAATCACAGAATTACAGAGAGCAGAAACGGCACTAAAGGAAATGACAGGCGGAACATCCTCCTTGTCCGTCGGAGCTCTCCCTAGCCTTTCCATAACACCCGTCGCCGAAACTATTCTAAACCTTGTTTCATCCAAACAAAAAATCCGGGTCCAATTAATTGAAAAACCCAGTGTCGACCTTATACCCGCTTTAAGGAGGGGTGAATTTGAAGTGGCATTATCGACATTAAATCAAAACCAACAACTCAATGGCCTTGTAGAAACAACCCTTTTTTACGATCGCCCTACTATCGTTGTCTCAAAAAATCATCCTCTATTAAACCAAACCAAAATTTCAATTAGAGACACCTTAAAGTATGGATGGATTTTACCGAGGCAAGGCGCCCAGCACAGAGTGATCCTAGAAAATCATTTTAAAAAGTTTGGTTATTCAATTCCTCAGGAAATAATAGAAAGTCAATCAGTTACTTTTACTCAAGCGCTACTGACCGCCAGTGATTTCATAGGTATTTTACCAAATCATAGCATCCAATCTTGGGGTCCAAACCAATCAACCTACCCAATTAATGTATGCTCACCACTCCCAGAACGTACAATCGGCATGATACACAGAGCTGGACACGCGTTACCCCTGCCATTCAAAACATTCTTAGAAATGCTTCTACGAACCTGCGAAGGTTTAGGAATAAGAACGCACGAGCCGCATCAATAGTGACGCAAATCGAAATCCACTTTTATTGAATTGGTGAGAAAGGTGCGGCAAACAAAATCTTGTTGTCCTGTCGCAAGAGTTCATCTCCTCCACCTTTCGGCGGCCAAATTCCTTTAGCTGCCGCTTCAGCCCTAATTTCCGCACGATGATTTAAACTTTCGTAAGGCCAAATATGGACGAATTTATTTAGGGGACCAAGCTCAGTCGTCATACCCATCAACACAGGCGAGAGTTTTTCTCTTTCTTCAAGTGCCTCCCCCCAGCGTTCTTGGATACCACCAACGGAGTGTGGTTTAATCGTGTAACTCCGCCACTCAAATACAGGACCAAAGTTGCCAGGCTTAAATTCAGGCGTGAACGGAAACGGAATAAATATTTCGGAAAGCTGTTCATCAAGAAACTCTGAAATATGAGGCGGCCAGTTAGGGGAAGCTGCTGCCTTGGCACGGGTCTCTGTTCGATCAGCTAAATCCTTATACGGCCAAATATGGATGATTTCATTCAACGGACCTATATCCGAATAAAAGAAAGCGGAAATTTCTGAGTATTTCTTGCGATCCTCGTAGGCCTCGCCAAATCGCTTTATTACTTCATTTTGTGATCGAGGTTTTAGTCTATAGGTCCGCACTTCATATAACATTAGGATCTCCCTTTATCGTTATCAGCGTTGGTTTAACCCACGCAAATGTTTATTTTTTAAACTATTTTATTTTGCTGCGGCCATAGGTGTTGCAGCGAAATTATCAGGCAGTTTTGTAAAGTCAGTTAACAATGGGCCAAAACCTTCGATTGTATCCTCTATACCATTATCTCGGAGAGCATACCAATAGGTTGCGGTGTTAATTGCAAGGACCGGTTTTCCAAGCATTTTTTCTGCCATTGGGGCCAGGCTTGCCATCGCTAAATTGGTTCCGACTTGAACAATTGCCTCAACGTCTTCACCATTAACTTCCATAATCGCCTGGGCGAGCTCGGCTTCTGTCACATGGGCGATAAGGACAGGGCTTTTACACTTAAGACCCTTCAGGGTAACAACCTCAAAACCACAATCAGTAAAAAACTGGCGAACATTTTTATCGCCGACCGGCCAGTAGGGAGTTATTACCGCAATACGCTTTATATCACCGTAACACTTTAGAGCTGCCTGACAGGCATCAGAGCCCATCGCAACTTTAAGCCCTGATAGTTTTTCCATCCGAGCTTTCAATTCTATACTGGTCTGCAAGCCACCCCAAAATGTCTCTGAGGACATCCCCATAACGAGTGAATCTGGATGACACGTTAAAATTCTGTGAACGGCGTTATCCATTTCTAGTCGAATATTTTCCATGAGCTTATTGAAATCTTCATCACTCTCAACTGGATCATCTGGGATCCAGACCCTTGAAAAATGATTAGTAACGCCACGCGGGCGCATATCCTCAAATTCTGGTTGAACGGATGTGTTGGTGGAAGGGGCGATTACACCAAATTTCTTCCTCCAGCCCAACGAATCTACCATAATCAACTATCCTATTTGTTTTGTGTTTGTCCCGGATACAAGGCATCCAGTTCTGATAGAACTTCGGAAAGGGTCATTACGTCAGCATATTTTTGATCCATGTCAAATAGGTTTGCCTCGTGGGGGCCCTCAGCGCGGTCGCCCGAACATTCCTTCGGAACGATAGGACGAAAGCCATTCCCCATACTGTCGACTACCGTCGCCCTAACACACCCCGATGTCGTGCACCCAGTGACAATCGCAGTATCAACACCTTTCATTGAGAGCCAACCTGCTAGATCCGTTCCAAAAAATGCTGAGGGGTAATGTTTCTCAACAATTCGTTCGCCAGCCCTCGGTTCCAACTGATCAACAACCTGTACTGCTTCAGTTCCTCGCACTAAACCGTCACGCATCCGCGGCATCTTAAGATTGAAAATACCATCTTCTGCTCCATCTTCAGAATAACAGTGAACCGTGTAGGCAATGGGCAAACCCAAGTGCCGGGCTTTAGCCAGCAAGATTTCGGTATTATCGATCGCCTCTTGAATATTTCCGCCGCCAAAAGCATCAGGATCATTAAACCCATTTATAAAGTCTACTATGATAAGTGCCGGGTTTTTTCCAAACCCCATTCGCGCACCCAGCCCTTGCTTTTCATAAACCTCTAAATCTTGTTCCTTTGTCATACTAAATTCCTATGCTGCTTCAGCTACGTGAACGATAAACTGCGTTTCCGGGTGAATACCACCGTGACCACCGAAATTGAAATTGCTGTTGCCAAAAGAATATAATAAAGCTGCGGACTTTCTAGGTCCATAATCCATCCAAAAAGAATAGGCCCAATAAAATTTCCAACACTCATACCCGTAGAGGTGAAGCCAAAAGCAACACCCGCAGAGCCCTCAGGCGAAGATTTTCGAGTCAAAATATCACGAGAGGGACTGCTAATTCCATAAAACAGACCACTTAACAGCATTCCGGCTATTAAAACGATGATTAACCCTGCACCAAAGGCCAGAGTAAGAACAGAAAGCCCCATAGCAAGGATACCAAGTGACGCTACCAAGTTATGCCTATCCGTTTTATCTGCAAGCCAACCACCTATTAGCACGCCAACAGACAGCGCAACTAAATGAGCCGTTAAAACACCTCCTGCGAAATCTTTTTCAATATCGAAAATTGACACATTCGCAACAATTGAAAACGCCATAATTCCAGAAGTCGCCATAGCTGTAAGTAGGTAAAACAACATCATCATGACAAGCGGCAGCGAAAACATAATATCCAAGGTGTCTTGTATACTGCGCGCTCCAGATTCAATATCAACATCAATATTTTCTGTGTCAGCAGCGTCATCTAGATAACCGGAACGCCAGAGCATTCCCAAAGTTATAATGGCACCAATAACTCCCACGGCAAGAAGTGCGATACGCCAACTCGTTAACTGGGCCATTGGCAGCATAATAAGAGATGCTCCAGCCCAACCCAAATAACCCATAAACGAGTGAATGCTTACCGCGCGACCAAAAACATTGTTATCAAGCTTTGCAGCTAGGATTGAAAAATCAGCTGGATGAAACACGCTATTCCCAATTCCCGCCACGCCAAACAAAATTAAAAGCTCCCAATACCCCGTGCAAAACCCTGCTAGGAAGAGGCAAATACTTATAATCGCCATACCGCCAATAAGGATGAAACGCCCGCCATATCGATCAACCAGAACGCCCGCAGGAATTTGACCTATAGCGGTAGTCGCCGCAAAAGCCGATACAATCCCCCCAAGAGCCGTAAAGCTGATATTAAGTTCAGGCTTAATTAACAAAAATAGTGGAGGCAATGACAGCATTACAAAGTGGCTAAAGAAATGACCAGTGCTAACCAAACCAAGAACCCAGCGGCGCTCTTCCCCTTTAAAATCAGCTATTGCGGTCAAGATTAAATCCTATTTTAGGAAAGATGCTGTCCTGCATCCATTCTAAAGGCTTCGCCAGTCATCAGTGTAGCGTCTTCTATCAACCAGAGTACCGTCCTGGCTACATCGACTGGCATTACAGGTTTTCTCAGCAAGAATTCGGTATTTGCTCGTTTTACGCGCCGTTCGTAGGCCTCTTCATCCATGATCTTTTTTGTCCATTTACCTAACATACCACCCGGACAAATTGCGTTAACCCTTACCTCCGGAGCAAGCTGTCTTGCCAACGCCATCGTTAAATTATTCAATGCCCCCTTCGACGCTGCATAGGCAATAGAGCTGCCATCCCCAATAAGGGCTCCAAGGGAGGAGATGTTTACAACGGCAGCGTCACCTGTCTTCTTAAGATGTGGCGCTGCTGCCCGTGTCATTTGAAAATTTCCAACGACATTTACCGAATAAATTTCTAAAAAATCTTCAGCTGTCAAACCTTCAAGGTCTGCCCCCGGTACAGTTTTTGTAACTGCCGCGTTATTTACCAAAACATCTAGCCTTCCCCATCGCTCGATTGCAGCCTTTACCATCTCACGACAATCAATATCTTTTGACACATCACCCTGCACTGCGAAGCTGTCTACACCATGCGCCCGACATGCAGACACTGTCTCTTCAGCACCCTCGAGGTTTTTGACGTAATTGATTAAGACATTGCAACCTTTTGAGGCGATTAACTTTGCAATCTCAGCCCCAATACCAACTACTGACGAGGAGCCTGTGACTATTGCTGCTCGGTTTTTAATTTCCATTATTTGTTTCTCCTGCATTTAAAATCAGGTTAACCGACCACACAGATACCAGGATGAAAAAGATAAAAAAGCAGCACCCCTCATAAATAAAATTTTTATCAAAACACGGACGCCTTAAAAACAGGGATTAAAGTTATGCTGATTATTATAGAACTTTTTTTACCAATAGTTTCTACGTAGGTTTTTTCTTTAAATTCTCCTTCGCCCAAGAATCGCGCAGGCTGACCGTTCGATTAAAAACTAAACAACCCTCGTCAGAACTCTTATCAAGGTTAAAATAACCCGTGCGTTCAAATTGAACAGGGCTATCCGAAGTTGCCAGAGCCAGCGAGGGTTCCACGAAACAACCCCTGAGAATTTCGAGGGAGTCTGAATTTAACTTATCTAAATAGTCTTCGGCATTACCGTCCTTGGGATTCTCAAATAATGGATTGTAAAGTCTAACTTCTGATTCAAGCGCATGCGACGCCGAAACCCAATGAATAGTGCCCCTTACTTTCCGTCCGTCTGGTGCATTTCCACCCTTAGTCTCAGGATCATAACTACTTCGCAATTCTACAATTTCTCCTGTTTCATCCTTTACAACTTCATTACAAGTGACAAAGTAAGCAAACCGCAAACGAACTTCTCTCCCAGGCCCTAATCTGAAGAATTTCTTAGGAGGCTCCTCCATAAAATCCTCTCGTTCGATGTAAAGTTCTCGAGAAAATGGAATATTTCGTGTTCCTAATGAGTCGTTTCCCGGATGATTTGCCGCTACCAATTCCTCGGTTTTATCTACCGGGTAATTTTCAATCACTACTTTTAATGGACGCAAAACCCCCATGCGCCTCTCGGCGTGTTGATTGAGATAGTCTCGAACGCAATGATCCAACATTGCAGCTTCGACTGTCCCCTCGGTCTTGGATATGGCTAGTCGGGATATAAAGTCACGGATAGCTGAAGCTGGAACACCGCGGCGGCGAAGACCCGACACAGTCGGCATGCGAGGGTCATCCCAGCCAGACACGTGACCAAGTTCCGTCAATTGGGTCAGCCTTCGCTTCGACAAAACAGTATTTGTAAGATTTAACCTAGAGAACTCATACTGCGTTGGCTTGGCCGGGACCGGTAAATTTCCGATCAACCAATCGTAAAGTGGACGGTGGTCTTCGAACTCTAATGTACAGAGGGAATGAGTAACTCCTTCAATTGCATCAGTCTGACCATGAGCAAAATCATAGGTAGGGTATATCCTCCAAGCATCCCCGGTCCTGGGGTGCGTTGCCGTTAGAATTCGGTAGAGCACCGGATCCCGCAAATTAATATTACCCGACGCCATATCGATCTTAGCTCGCAAGACTCGTGACCCATCATCGAACTCCCCCGACTTCATTCTACGAAGCAAATCAATATTTTCAGTAACGGTCCTATCCCGATAAGGGCTATTCTTTCCTGGCTCTGTGAGGGTTCCCCTAAGTTCACGTATTTCCTCGATCGTCAGATCATCAACATAGGCCAACCCGGCCTCCACTAAATATTCAGCGTATTGATAAAGTTGATCAAAATTATCAGAGGCGAAGTAAATCTTTTTGCCCCAGCTATACCCCAACCACTCAACATCTTTCTGTATCGCATCAATAAACTCTATATCCTCTTTCACAGGGTTTGTGTCATCAAACCTCAAGTGACACTCACCATCAAATTCCTCCGCAATTCCAAAGTTCAAACAAATTGATTTAACGTGCCCAATATGCAGGTAACCGTTAGGTTCAGGCGGAAAGCGGGTGATGACCTTATTAATTTTACCCGAAGCAAGATCCGTTCCAATCTGTTCGCGGATAAAATCTTGTTGCTTTTCGTCAGCTATGTCTTTGATTTCAGTCATACCATCGCCGTTAAAACATTATTTTTTGTCATATAGCATGGCTAGGCTGTAAGGGCTAAGAAGTTCCTTCACCCCCTGCGTCTTAAATCAGATCTGCCCTTAAGCCAATAATCCTTTTAGTCTTCTCTTCGAACGATTTTGTAACACCCAAAAACAGAAATGGGCATTAATTCTCTTCAAATCGGACTATCCTAGCCGTCCAAAACCTCAGAATATATAATCGACCTGGAATAAGATTGCCCTGTGCGGCTAACTTCGTTGAAGCGAACATTAAAACCACGGCCGGAAAAAAAATTAGCGAGACAAAATGGAAATCAAAACCGAACAACTTCACCCGTTATTTTGCGCGAAGGGTAAGGGAATTGATATGCGGCAAGACGACAGTCGTGAAAAAATTTCCGCACTAAAGTCCATTCTTGATAAATATGCTGTCTATGCCGCACCCCACAAAGTACCACTCACTAACGAGGAGCATATTGCTTTTAGTGCCTTGCTCGGCCCTATTGCCCGCAAAAGCGCGCCTAAGATATCCGGCACCGGTATCCGTCTGCCATTCAATGAAATTGTTGACCAGAGCAACCTCGATGGCGGAAATAAGATTTTTGAAAACGGAGACAAGAGACTTGCCTATAAGCGGGCAAACCGGCAATGGCATACCGATATGAGTTATCGGACTAATCGGGCAACGTGGTCGCTCCTCTCCGCTCACGTCGTGCCACCAAATGGCGGAGAAACCGAGGTTGCCGATATGCGAGCCGTATATGACGATTTGCCAGAAAAAATGAAATCAAGGCTAGAAGGGCTAATTGCAGAACACTGTTACTGGCACTCTCGTGTTCTTGGCGGTGGACCAGAGCCCACTCCCGAAGAGCGGGCTACACGACCACCAGCGCAGCACCCACTTGTACATGTCCACCCAAGATCTGGGCGCAAGGTTTTATATATAGCTTCACATGTGCGCGGAGTTATAGGAATGCCTCAAGGCGAAGCCATGGAATTAATAAACGAATTGCTCACAATTGCCACACAGCCGAAATATGTCCATGCCTACAAGTGGTCTGTCGGGGATGTTCTAATATGGGACAACCTGGCCACCATCCATCGCGGCACGGATTTCGATGATCAACGCTATGTACGTGATATGAGACGCGTAACCTGCCGAGAGCATTAATTCCAAGGGTTTTTCCGAACCATTCTCATATCTTCGGAGCTAAAATTCAGGATTTAAAAAGTAACTAGATTAGTCAGGAGCGGTCCTGACAAATGATTGGCGTGTAAGGATGCCAGCATACCAGCTTGCAAGATCCGCAAATGTATCACGCCAACCAGGAATTACGTCACGAAATTCCATGTACCCTAAAGCACAAGCGACTGCGATTTCTCCCATTAAAGGGGGGTCATTAAATTCTTTAGCTGCCTTATTCAGGGCACCAAGTGCCCCATTTGCTTTTCCGGTTTGTCGATCGACGACCCCCTGAGAACGTTTTCCATCTGGTCTTTGATTTTCTTGTGAAGCTGCTATCACGGCCTCGCCTAAACCGTCACCTAATGCTTCCAGTGTTAAAACCTTCCATCTTTCAGGGTTTGACTTTGGTATTAAGTTTCCATCACTCACCAAGCTGTCAACATAGGCGCAAATTACTGGGGAATCGCACAGAACTTGTCCAGATTCTAAAACCGCAACCGGCACTTTTCCAAGAGGATTAATAGCCGGAATAATTTCTGCACGTTCCTCACGTGTAATAGTTAACCATTCCACTTCATCGTATGACCCCGTCTCAAAAGCGACTACTTTTACCTTTCGTGCATAAGGTGAATTACTAGTGACGTAACATTGCATAATAGCTTCCTTTTTAAATCCAGCCGAAGGTGTAGTTGCTTCACGAAATTTAGTTAGTAATAGAATGATGAATTTTAGTTTTAATTAATATCGTCTTAATTTAATCAATTATCGTTACTGCGACCATCACGAACTTATTTTACTAAGAAAATTTTAAGGTAGGCATCACTATTTTTGATAACATAATGATCATAAATTTTATTCCGCAATATAAATCCCTTAACTTCCATACTTTAAAATGAACAAAAATTCCGATTGGTTGTTTTTTATTATCGCGATAGCGGCAGGCTTTGTTTTGATGCGATGGTTTTTTGGGTAATTCATAAACAACAAACTACAATTGCCCCTATCAAAAACCCGCTCCCCTACCCCGCAGATTAAATGCCGGGCGTAGCATACTGACTTTCAGGTACTCTCAAACCCAAAAGTTCTCGTAACGTGTTTCCTTCATAAGATCTACGATAGACCCCTCGTCGCTGAAGTTCTGGGACCACTAAATCAACAAAAGACTCAAATTCATCAGGAAAGATCGACGGTATAATATTGAATCCGTCGCAAGCCCCTTTATTAACCCACTCCTCCATTTTATCTGCAACCATCGTCGGGGTTCCAATTAGAACCATGTGACCGCGTGCAGCGGCAAAATGCTGATAGAGTTGGCGCAGCGTCCAATTTTCTTTTTTTGCTAGCTCAAGCATCTGCCCGGAACGCGTGCCGACGTCGTCGATCGGCGGTAGATCGGGCATTAAAATATCGGGATCCAGTGATGTCAGGTCGTGGCCAATACGCCGCGACAGAAATGCCAAGCCGTGCTCTGGGTGGATTAGATCCTGCAATTCATCGTACTTCGCCTGCGCCTCTTTCTCACTCAGTGCAACGGTCACAGAAAGTCCGGGCAAGACCTTTAGGTCGCTCTGTTCCCGACCGTAACGACTTAGACGCGCCTTGACATCACTGTAGAACTCCTGCGCCATCTCGATGCTCTGGCTAGCCCCAAAGATAACGTCGGCTGACTTTGCGGCTAACTCTCTCCCTTCCTCTGACGCTCCTGCCTGGACAATTACCGGTCTGCCTTGCGGCGAACGCGCGACGTTCAGTGGCCCCTCCACCTGAAAGTGTTTTCCTTTGTGATTGAGAACATGCATCCTATCCCACTCAAAAAAAGTACTCGTCTCACGATTACGCACGAATGCGTCTGCATCCCAGCTATCCCAAAGCCCAATAAGAACATCAACGAATTCATCCGCAATTTCGTAGCGTTCAGGTTTTGGTAAGTGCTCTTCTTGGCTATAGTTTAACGCCGATCGTCCATTGCCGGTTGTGACGATATTTACACCAGCGCGGCCACCGCTAATAAGATCCAGCGTGGAAAACATTCGGGCAATCGTATACGGCTCATCGAAGCTGGTACTTCGGGTGCACACGAGCCCAATATTTTTGGTGTGGCTGGCGAGAGCGGTTAAAAGTGTAAAGGGCTCGAGCCAGGCAGAATAGTGCTGACGATTCAGCGCTGAGCCCACAGTGGTCCAGGCGGTATTGGTATCGGCAGAGAACATCATGTCGAACAGGCCGCGTTCTGCCGTCTTAGCCATATCAATGAAGCGGTCGAAGTTAACGCCAGCATCAGCGTGTGCGTTTGGATGACGCCAGGATGCAATGTGATGACCGCAAGGACGAATAAATAAGCCGAGCTTCATTTCAGGCATTATGATTTTCCTAAGTAAACGAAGAAAAGATAGATTGGGGCAACGGGGGTGGCAAGGAATCTAGTTTTCAGCCGCAATATTAAATATTATTAATCCCTATCTTTTCGTGCATTTCTTAATTTTTTACCGAGCGATTTCATTTTGCAGTATTGAAACCGCGTGAAGTCAGTTCAGCATCATCAAGTATTTGGCTGACGAGACCAGACATCTTAGCCTCTCTAACAAATTTGGTCAGAAATTCGAGAAACTGAGACTGCCCTTTAGCGACAGCAAAACCCACATCATTGATCCCAAACCCTTGGGTCAGGATACGCGAGCCTGACAAAATAGCCGCATAGTCCATTAATTGCTCGCGCGGCAGTGCGAAAACTTCCGCTTCTCCATCACAAAGCAATGCAAAGGCCTTATCCGGAAGCTCAGTGTCGACAATGTCCGCATACGAAATTTGTTTCTTCAACGCTATCCATGAGGCATGGCCCCGCGGCACCGAAATGCGGTGGCCCGAACGATCCACCTCCGACATTTCGTTAATTGGTGAACCAGGAGGGACAAGATAAGCGTAGTCAAACCGGATCACCGGTGGAGTGAAGTCTACCAGTTTTCTCCGAGATTCCTCTATGCCCATGATCATGACATCGCAACCGCCTTCCTTCAGGGTTTCAACCGCCTGAGGTGGAGATGACTGCCCAACGATTTGCATTTTAATGTTCAGTTGTCCGGCCAACGTCTCAATCAACTTATGACCGACCACACCAGCACCAATGGGAATGAGGGCGCCGTTGTCGTCTATCGCATACTGAGGCAGGAACAGGGCAAGTCTGATACACTGGTTATTTTGAATTTTCGTGAGGGTTAAGGCTTCGAGTCCGTCAATCACAATAGATAACTTCGTTTGAATTAAGTATTACACCTTTTTTGGGAACATCCGGGACAGTCCTGATGAATCCCGATAGTTTCATTATTGCTCTCTAGTTTACAAAATCTTCCTGACAATTATGCCAAGTCTTACTTCGTTCTCTCAAACGGCAATTCCCATCAAACCATTCGCCGAAAACTATATCCCTTAATGATATCAAATCACATTTAGTGAGTTTTAGTTTAATGTTTATTTCGAGATTTCATTGCCCATTTCCGGATCGAAGTTATTATACATTTGACTAAAACTGGGAAGCTAAAATGAAAACGCCTTACGACCCATCTTTTTCGAAATTACTATCTTTTTACGACAAAATTCCAAGTTTTGTTGACGGAACTGATACCCCGCGCGCTTTTTTAGAGAGGTGTATTGATACCATTGAAGTTAAGGAGCCAGAAATTAAGGCTTTTGTTACACTTAGTCTGGACCGAGCGCGCGAAGCGGCCGATGCTTCGACATTACGCTATAAGGAAAATAGGATTTTATCACCGCTGGACGGCATGCCTTTCGGTATGAAGGATGTGTTTGAAACCGAAGACATGCCCATGCAATTGGGTAGTCCCATTTTTGAGGGCTACGAGACAGGTTGGGATGCGGCTTGCGTCTATTTTCTAAGGCGAGGTGGCGCAGTTATGATTGGCAAGACAGTCACTACTGAATTTGCTTTCGGCAACCCAGGGCCAACCAGGAATGCTTGGGACAGTAATCGCACACCCGGAGGTTCATCAAGTGGTTCAGGAGCAGCCGTTGGAGCTGGGATGGTTCCAGCTGCTACAGGCACGCAGGTGCGCGGTTCCATCCTGCGCCCGGCATGCTATAATGGAGCTTGGGCGCTTAAACCGTCTTGGGGGGCAATAAACACAAGAGGCGGCTTCCCCTCACCGCCGAGTATTGGCCATTTGGGTTTCCTCGCTGGTTCTCTCGCAGATACATGGATTAGTTGCTATTGGTTGTCGCAGAATGCTGGCGGTGATGCTGGGCATCCAAGTTTAAAGGGCGAGCCTCGCCTCCCCAAGTCAAGGAAACCTAAAAGGTTAGCACGAGTAGATACCGCTGGATGGCCTGATACATCGGAAAATGTTCGTGAAATCTTCAACGAAATGCTTTTTAAGCTTGAACGGCAGGGCGTTGAAATTGTTAGTCGTCGTGAAGACCCCGAGCTCGAGTCATATGAACAAGATATGTTAGAGCTAAGTAAGGTAATCGAAATCGTCCTTGCCTATGAGTATCGTTGGCCGTTGATGATGTACGCGGACAAGTGTCCAGAGTTATTAGGTGACCGCGTCTTTAATAGAGCAAAAGCCGCTGCAGAGATCACTCCTGAGCAATATGAGGAAGCCCTAGAGTGGAGTATTTCAGCTAGACAACGGCACCAGGCCCTAAGCAATAAATACGATGCAATGCTAACGCTAAACGGGACCGGTGCGGCGCCCGAAGGGATGGCAATAGGTAATGCAATTTATGGTGAGCAATCTTCTGTACTGGGCGTGCCAACTTTAAATGCCCCGCTTTTAGCGCATGATGGCATGCCACTAGGCATACAAGTATTGGGTTATTTTCGGCGTGATTATGATCTTATAGCTATAGGGCATTGGCTGATCCACGCTATCCTACGATCTGAGGGATAAAAAGTTGTCGATTAAAAATTTTTCGTCTTTTGAAACGCAGAGCAAAACATAAAATTTTCAACAATTTAATAGAAATATGTTAACCATTGCTTCGCCAAGCATAAGGTCCCCCGTTTACAACCCTATACTTCAAACCGATTTTAAATGCCGATCGGAGAAACAAATCTGGCATGGAAAAATAGGATCTCAACAGGCAATAATCAATTGTTCTGTTTCTAATGCTTCACAATAGGCTCAAATGCGCTTAATCCTAATAGGGTTTCACCTTTATTTTCTTATAGTTTCCGTAGCATTTTCTGCACCGCATTCGCGCCTGCAAACTGTTGATTATGCGGTCTATATTGGTGGACTGCATGCTGTGAATATTAATCTGAATATATCGCTAAATAAAAACAATTACGACATAAGGCTTGCCTTAAATACTGAAGGGCTCGCTGATAAGTTATTTAAGTGGTCTATGATAGCGTTTTCCAATGGAGACTTTAAACAGGGCGCAGTTATGCCGCGTAAAGCCGGTCGAACGAGTATTTGGCGGGGAAAGAAACGGCGTGTCTGGTTGACCTATGCCGAGAATGGATTTCCAAACGTTTCATTTGATCCAAAGCCAAACCCTGGAAATTTTGATCGGATACAGCCACCGATTTTGACGGCACGAGATTTAGCAGGGGCGATTTTTTCTTATTTAACATTTGCTGGCAACAAAGATACGTGTGTCAGATCTGAGACAATTTATGATGGAAAACGATACTATAAGCTATTGTTTGAAAACCAAGCCAGCGTGAGCCTTAAGCCCAATCAATATTCACCCTTTGGCGGCCCCACCTTAAGGTGCCAGTTTAAGTTAAAAAAAATAGCTGGATTTCGTCAAAAATCGCAACGGTATACCGGAGTGGCGGATGGATCGGCACGGGTATGGCTAGCACGAATATTTTCTAATGCCACCATGGTTCCAGTACGTATAGAAATGGACACAACTTTTGGCGGTTTATTCATCCATCTGATATCGGCGAAACAAACTAAAAACGGGAAAACAAACAAATTTCCAGATGTTTCTAACAAGCTAAAATGAAACCCAATAAGGACCAAATTTGCTTGCCCTTAAAATATATTTTTATGATTTAGAGTGTTAAAAAAAAGTGGCGACCCCAACGGGATTCGAACCCGTGTTGCCGGCGTGAAAGGCCGGTGTCCTAGGCCTCTAGACGATGGGGTCGCTGCGGCCCTGTACGTATAGCGCCCAAGACAGAAAATCAATAGTAATTAATTCATGGTCTTAGTCTTTCGGCTGTAATTTTTTCTAAGTATTCTATTTATCCCGACGTTTAGAAAAATTTCGTCGGTTCTTTGCCTGCCGGTAACGCTTGATAAATTTCAGACTCCAGACGTAACCGCCCCAACTTCCTAACACCGCCCAAGGAAGACAGCCGATTAACATTGGAATTCCCCAGCCCTCGAATAATAAGACTGCGGATACCCAAAGCCCTTCCCAGTAACCCTCCAAACCTGCAGCGGCGACATTTTTGTCGTAGGATAGAATAAATTCATTATATCCAGATAAATCATCAAACCGCCCAAGCAGCAATTGGCCGGTCAGAAAAAACAAATAATAGGATGGAAGCAAAGTGATCACATTTGTAAACCAAGTCCAAGCAAGTGCCACCAGAAGGTGAAAGTCCCACTTAAAAATGCGTCTCGCAATCACCCATGTCATGAAACAAAACCCCATCTGAATTCCAACAGTCGGGGTTAAAGCCCACGCCAAACCTACCGCAACACCTCGCGCTATATGTTCCGGCGAATGCACGCTCCTCTTTAATGGAATAACCAGCCTAAATCGAGACGCCCTTTTAAACCGTTCCCATCGAGAGAAGTTGCCTCTGCGTCTTTCTATCGAAGATTGATCAACTAATGGCATCGAACTTGCTGCAGCGAATGCTGTCAATTGGTGTTACGAAGATACAATACATTTTACTAACGAGCTTCGACGTTTTATCGGAATAAATCCATCAACAAGACCCGATATTTGCGTCCTAAAAAACACTATCATAACCACTGAGAATTAACCTTAATACTTAAACCATGATACCATTTCAACCTTTTGATATTGCACTAAGTTGAGGCTACGTCATCTATAAAAAGCTGCGGCGAAACCCTTCCCTGCCAGTGATTTATCCTCAAATTACCGGCGACATGCAAAGGTAACCCCCTTGTGTCTATCAAGGCATCTCCCATTGGGGTGCCAGCGGAGCGAAAGGCTATCGCCTTTAAACTTCCGCCTCCGTCGACGCCTGTCAGAACACAGCGGACGTGGTCCTTTCCAACAATTCCAGAATTGACAACCCTTACCTGGGGAAACCCGAAACGTGGCCGGGGATTGCCACTTCCGAAAGGGCCTACACAGTCTAGCATCTCAATTAAATCAGCTGACGCCCCGGCCGGCGACAGCACTCCATCCAGCATAAGTGTCGGTATTAATTTTTTTCCGTCGAGCTGTCTGGAGATGTGCGCCGCAAGAAAATCATCAAACTCAGGCAATTTGTCTTCTTTAACCGTAAAGCCTGCCGCCATGCTGTGCCCGCCTCCATTTACTATAATCCCAGCTTGGTGCGCCGCTATGACTGCGGGTCCTAAGGCCACACCTTTTACCGAACGGCCCGAACCTTTTCCTATGCCTTCCGACAATGCCAAAACACAACAGGGCTTATCAAAGCGTTCGCGCAATCGGCCGGCGACGATGCCGATCACCCCCTGATGCCAGTTTTGTCCCGCGACAATTATTAACGGTCTTTTGTCTTTATCTTGTTCCTCTGCCTGAGCCATCGCAGCCTCTAAAACAGCACTCTCTATTTCTCGACGCTCAGTATTGTAGTCATCGAGTAAGCTCGCAATTGCTGAAGCTTCATTTAGGTCTTCCGTTGTGAGAAGTTTTACGCCGAGCCCTGAATCGCCGACCCTACCACCTGCATTAACCCTCGGACCCAAGACAAATCCAGCGTGGTAGGCATCCAACGCCTTATCAACATTTGCAACATCGGCGAGGGCCGCGATACCTAAATTGCCGCGCGAGGCCAAAACCTTAAGCCCCTGTTTTACAAGCGCTCTATTTAATCCAGTCAGCGGTACAACGTCACAAATAGTTCCCAAAGCGACGAGGTCCAACCATGACATAAGATTCGGCTCAGGTCGTTTAGCGTTATACCAATTTTTCTCTCTGAGGGCTCTGTTAATGGCAACTATTAAAAGAAACGTTACCCCGACTGCGGCCAATTGCCCACAAGTCGATTGTTCATCTGCCCGGTTCGGATTTACTACTCGTGCCCCGGCCGGTAAACGAGGTTCGGCGACATGGTGATCGACAACAATTATGTCAATTCCAGCCGCTGCTGCCGCCTCAAGAGGGTCAAAGGCTGTTGTTCCACAATCAACCGTTATAACGACACTGGCGCCCTTTTCTTGCAGTTTTAGTAATCCCGGTAAATTGGGCCCGTATCCTTCCTTTTGGCGGTCTGGAATATAGACCGGAATGGTAAGTCCTAACTCGAAAAAAAATCTGACAATTAGAGCTGAAGAGGTCGCGCCATCGACATCATAATCACCGAAAACGCCAATAATTTCGTCATCTTCAAGGGCTTTGATAATTCGATCAACAGCCGATTGCATGTCTAATAGATGCGTCGGATTAGGTAACATCGTTTTTAACTTCGGCGTCAGAAATGAACTGGCGTTATTCAATTCCACATCCCGCGCCGCAAGGACACGACCAACTACATCATGGACATCTAATCTTTGGGCTAGGGCTATAGCGAGCCTCTCGTCTTTAAGACGCGAAAGCCACCTTTTTCCGTTAACAGAACATTGAACCCCAAGAAACGATTTATCGATGTCTTTGGAAATCTAACTAACCGATCAGGAATCGACGGCGTCAAAGCCGGTTTTTCGATCAAAGTTGTGAACGGCCTCAATATAACGCACTGTCCCAGTACGCGACCGCATTACCATAGAGTGGGTCATGGCTCCGCCCGAAAAACGACGAACACCTTTGAGCATTGTCCCATTAGTCACCCCTGTTGCCGCAAACATTACGTCACCTTGGGCTAAGTCTTCCATTTCATATTTGCGATCAAGGTCTTCAATACCCCATTTACGCGCGCGGTTCCTCTCATCATCATTCCGGAATAAAAGTCGCCCCTGCATTTGTCCTCCAATACAACGCAGGGCAGACGCAGCCAGCACACCTTCCGGAGAGCCCCCAGAGCCAAGATAAAGATCGACACCACTTGATTGCTCCGAAGTCGCCATCACTCCACTAATATCACCGTCGGATATCAACATAATCCGGGCCTCTGCTTCGCGCACTTTTGCAATTAATTCCTCGTGACGCGGGCGATCGAGAATACAAACTACAAGGTCCTCAACGTCCACTTTTTTTGCATTGGCTAAGCTTTTAAGATTTTCTTTTGGGGTTTGATCTAAATCAACAACACCCTCCGGCAATCCACCACCAACTGCGATTTTATCCATATATACATCGGGCGCGTTCAAAAACCCTCCATGTTCTGCCATCGCAACGACGGCAAGGGAGTTCGTCAGGCCCTTCGCGGTAATCGTTGTTCCTTCCAGAGGGTCAAGGGCGATGTCGATCTTAGGCCCCTCACCCAGGCCTACCTTTTCTCCAATGTAAAGCATTGGCGCTTCATCGCGTTCACCCTCTCCAATTACAACCGTCCCTTCGATTGAGAGGCTGTTTAACGCAGTACGCATTGCATCTACTGCGACCTGATCGGCCGCCTTTTCATCTCCGCGTCCCATCTGCCGTGAAGCGGCTAAAGCCGCAGCCTCCGATACGCGAACGACTTCAAGGGCTAAATTTCTGTCCATTGGAATTGATTCCGGCAT
>CAYZDH010000014.1:0-26697 GCA_964477025.1 uncultured Rhodospirillaceae bacterium
CCAAGACACCATTCTGCAAAATTTTCCGGCGTGGACTCCCACTCTTGTGGCTTCCAATTATCATCCACGACGTCAGAATCAAAATCATACTCTGCAGCTCCACCGCACGGGTTCTTAAAATACCAGAAATAGCACGACGACACTGGGTGACGGCCGGGCCCTATCATTGTCTCCCAGCCATTCCGGGTCATATTATTACCCCCACCAAAGAGTTCGTGTATTGATCCCAATTCGAAAGCTAAATGATGAAACCCGCGTTGGCCTTTTCCGGGGTCGAGCAGAAATACATTGTGGTGATTACTTGCATCAGCACAACGCATGAAATAGCCGCGACCGGGATAAGAATCCGTTAGTTTGAAGCCCAAAGAATCAACATAAAAATTTTTATGCGTTTCTAGATCATCCGTCATATAAACAATGTGCGACATAATAAGGGGTGACGCCTTGTGAAACTTTTGACCACGTTTATTCAAACGCTTGGTATTACCGGGGACATTAGCTTCAATTTCGGCTGTTTCGATAGTCTTACAACTTGCCACGCGAAACGCCATCCCAAAGCCGAGTGGATCAAACGCATGAATAACGCCGCAGTCGTCCTCTGTAACCTCGCCCAGGCCTACTAATTTCTCTTTTAAGGCTAATAAATCGTCTTTGCAGCGAACACCAAATGTCACCTCACGAACGGTAGATTTAGTTTCGCTGCAAGCCGCAGGAGGTAAGCTCGGATCGCCCGACGGCCTTACTTCAATAGTAGCACCGTTCTGAACAGCAAAGACCGCCAGAGCGTCGTTCTCAGCAACACAATTCAGACCAAAATCCCGCCAAAAATTCTTTGCGGCGTTGAGGTCTTCGACTCCATATACAACCTTCTCAATACCAGTGTGATGCATAATCCTGTAACCATTTACCGGGATGGAAGGAAACTAACCTATCAGCAATATGCGATATGCAAAAGCAAGGGTACTCCCGCCAAATCTTCCTATAGTTTAAAGTCTATTTTCGGCTACACTTAGCAAGTAAGCTTATCAATTACCTATCGATTTCCGCTGGCACCTCTTTGGCTTATCAACTTGCGCCAACATTCACGCCGGCTAATTCATCTCCTGGATTAACGATAAAGGCCTCGCCGCGAAAAAGAAAATCACGAATTAGTGCGACAAAACGGTCGGGCTGATCAACTTCAATATTGTGCCCCGCATCATAAATATAGAGTAGTTTAGCTCGCGGTATCTCGCGCATTAAAAGTTGGCCGCTTTCCGGCGGCATCATGGCATCCTTAGTTCCTTGCATGATCAAAGTCTGGCATTCAATGCCCCCTAGCAGGGCTACAAGCGCTTCATCCAGCCCTACAGAGTTATGATAATGGTTGGCCCATTTGCGGCACTCTGCGAGCTGTTCGGGCGTCTTTTCGCCTTGTGGAATTCGTTCAGGATGAGCAAACATGCGCGCCCGCATTTCTTCCGGCGTACCCGGTGGTTTCTGGGGAATATCCTTAGGCCGAAAACCTGATGGACACTGTGGCACTAAGAACCCAACTTTTTCAGGATGGCGTGCAGCAAACCAGACCGATAAGAACCCTCCAAAAGATTGGCCAATGACATCGACTGGCTTACCGACAAGCTCGTCGACAAATTCAGCGGCGAGGTCGGCTAATGCGGGCATTGTATCAACTCGATCATGGGCTGGGGTTTCATCAAAACCCGGCGCTACCATCATGTAGATCTGGTAATCCTTGGATAACGCATCTAGCGCGTAGGTATAGCGGATGCCGCCTGCGCTGTGAAAATACAGCACGGGCGGGCCCTCACCAGCTACGTGATAAGTCACGGGACCAGATGAGAGCTTGATGGAGCTTTTTTTAAATGGGCCGCCAGCCGGGCCTTCGCTCTTGATCATTCCTGTTCTCCTTTTCTCATCCCGTGATTTACCTGCCGTCGTTATTTCTTTTTCTTCTTCTTTCCGCGAAGCACCGAACGGAATTTCTTGCCAATACGGCCTTCGTTTTTTATACGCCACTCATACGGTACATCGATGACCTTCTTGCCCTGAACATACTTGTACATGTCTCCGGTTTTAGTGCTTATCAACGAATACCCCCGCACGTCGTGGATTGTCTTTTGACCCGCTGGAGAGACCACCCAATAGCCCCAAAGTTTGGCAATATTTGGTGATTTGCTATCCTTAACAATATAAGCTGCACGGGCCGCGAGGATCACTACATCCATATTGGGATGCTTAACCGGGGCTCCCTTGCGGATTTCAGCCCAAGCTTCTGTTCCAAGACCGATCGCATACTCACCAGCAATAATCCGGGAACGGACATCTGGATAGCGTGGCAACGTCTTCACGTTCTGCTTTTTTAGCAGCGCCTGGAGGTACTGTTCGGCCTTCTTTTCGCCAAACGCATATGAAAAATAAATCCATGGCGATGGCGAGCGCGGCATAGCGAGCTTGCCCTTCCATTTAGGCTTTAGTAAGTCGTCATAGCTTGTAGGCGCATCAGCCGGTTTAACTAATTTTGTATTGATGGTCACCATGGTGAGGTAACTATCGTGAGTTTTGATACCGTACTCGCCTTGCATGAGGCTCTTCGGCAAGCCGAGCTCTTTGGCCCAGTTAAACTTCACGATAGCGTTGCCCTTAATGAGCGCCCGCGGGCTCGAAGTCCAAAATAAATCTAACCCCGTAGGTACGTTGTTCTTCAGAGCACGAATGACTTCAACGCGCTTCCGGGTATGTCGGCCGCCTACCTGATTTAGTTTGATCTTGGTCCCATAAAATTTGTTAAACCCATTATTCATCATCTTAACTTGACGCGGGTTCATAGTGGTGCCGAAGACGGTGGCTTCACCTTCTTTGACTGCCGCTGATAAAAGTTTCTTTACCGACGCCGGCAGATCGGCAGCAACCGCCATGGTTGCCGCACCACCTAGCAAGCTCAATACTCCTGTCACAGCGAATATTTTGATAGTGGTCTGTTTCATTTTCTTCCTCCTGTTTCCTCATTTAAATTTTTTATATTTAGACCCAATCTTAATGTCGGGCTTTGCTTAATCTCCTTATCCGTGCTTATGTTTTCGAGTGGGAGTCACAACTGTAATTACTGATGCTACCATGTCAGAAAACCATTGGCGGACAGAGCGTCGCCGCCTGATATCGACACCACGAATTTCTTGCATCCCGGTCATACGCCGCGCAAACAGTGCTAAAACAACTAGTACGACAATCATATAGAGCGCGACGGCGGCGGCGGCGTTCTGTTCGCCATTAGTCTGCAAATTGAAAATCAATGTTGCAACGACCTCAGAATTTCCGGTGTTCATTACCAAAGGTAGTGTGAGATCACGTGCCGCAAGCATCCCCACCATCAAGGCAGAATAGAATATAGCGGGCGCCATCAATGGCAAGAATATCCGGCGGAAGGTGTCTAGCTTTGAAACACCGGAGACATAAGCGGCTTCATCTAGTTCGAATTGAATCTGAAGCGAAGTCGCGTTCATGGTCCGAGTGCAATAGGCAAGCATGCGCGTACCCATGGCTATAGCCACCAACCAAATGGTGCCGAAAAGAGGTAGCCAGTGATAAATAGCAATTCCGAGAAACTGGAAGGCTACACCGGTGACGATTGTCGGCACTGCGGGCGCCAAAAATACAATGCTATCTGCCCAATGCGCCATTCCGGCACGGCTTCGAGTAACCAGCCAAGTAATACTAATCGCTAAGCTAGCTGCTATTACCACTGACCCCGCCATTAGAATCAGCGTGTTTTTGAGCGGCTCGCCAATCCATTCGATTGCATCAAAGAAGCTATTTAGATTTACCGTTTTTAACGACTCTAACGAGGGTGGTTGAAAAAATGGGACGAGGGCTACCCAAATAATGGTGATTACTGGAATAATAATACTCGCTAATAGCCAGAAACCGACGCACCCATAGGCGGCCCAGCGCCAGCGACCAAGTGGTTGCGGCGCGGATGCGCGAACTTTGCCACCGACAACCGCATATTTTTTAGCTTGTTTGAGAAATCGAGCGTAAAATACGATGGCTCCACCGCAGATCGCGAACAGTACCACACCGGCTGCTCCTGCGAATCCTAAATTAGGGGGCCCATCGCTTTCGGCAATTGCATCGTAGATCCACAGAACCAAAACATCGCCCGGCAGGCCTATGATGGCAACGAAATCGAACATCTCAACACCGATCACGAAGTAAAAAATGGAGACTGCGACCATACTTGGCCCCAATAGCGGTAAAACAACTCGGCGGATAGTATGGGCTTTGGAAACGCCACTCACCCAGGCCGCCTCTTCCAGAGATGCGTCAAGGTTGCGGAAAGCGGGCAGCATCATAAAGACCCCCCCCGGAACAAGGACAATGCCCTGCAGGAAACAGATCCAGCTAAGTTGATAGACGTCAAATAAGGCGCCGCCATTGAACTTGGTCATATCAAATAGCTGGTTGACAAGACCTGATGTAGGATTGAACAACCAAACGTAGGACATGGCTGTAATAAAGCCGGGAATAGCTAGTTTCGCTGTTAAAAGAGAGAATAGCCCCGTCCGGAACCTGAAGTCCGTGCGCGCAAGCAGCCAAGCGAATGGGAAGGAAAACAAAAACATCCAAAAGACAGTGCCAAAGCCAAGTACGATAGTGCGTGCGGTAACACTACCCAGCTCATCTTGGGCAAACAGCTCGTAATAATTTGCAAATGAAAATTTGTCGGCGTCGCCTTCTTCGCTAAAGCTGGTGACCACATTACCGAACACGGATATGCAGACTAAAAACAGGCCTAACCCGGCAAACAAGTAAACCCAGCCTATGCCCAAAGATCTACCCAGCACGGGAAGCCCCCTCACCGGCAAGACCACCCTCAAGATCCGCCGAAATCAGCTTCTCAGCCGGCGTAACGATGACAGTTTGGCTTGGTGGAAACCTTAACCGAACGGCATCTCCCTTTTTAATATCGTCCTTGTGATGACATTTGACCCGTATTGATTCATCTCGGGCCTTTATAGTGTGAACGAATCCTTCACCTACATAATCCGAGGCAATAACAATGCCTTCGAGGTAATTTGGCGCATCAGGCTCTGTGATATCCACAATTTCAACATCCTCAGGGCGGATGCCAAGCATACAGTTATCTCCAGCAGCAAAATTTTTATTACTAGTTGACTGAGCAGCAAGAGAACCGAGAGACGTTTTTACAGTCACATCGCTGCCATTCGCCGATTGAAACTGCGCAGAAAACATATTCATGTCGCCAAGGAACCGAGCGACGAATTCATTCTCTGGTCGGTGATATATGGTTTGAGGCGAATCTAGCTGCACTATTCTTCCTTGTTCCATAACAGCGATACGATCGCCAGTTTCAAGGGCTTCTGCCTGATTATGAGTAACATGAATAGTTGTCAGATTTAGCTCATGCATTAGATCACGCATTTGGGCTCGGAGACGAACCTGAAGCTTGAGATCAAGGTTACTCAGAGGCTCATCCATCAATAGAACGCGTGGCCGTAATGCCAGTGCGCGAGCAAGTGCCACCCGCTGCTGTTGGCCACCACTAAGCGTAATCACTGGGCGGTCTGCCATATCGCCCATCCCTAACATCTCAAGCACCTCACCTACCCGCACGCGGATGGCGTCATCGGCCATTTTGGTGCGGCCGCGGCGCAACGGAAAAGCAATATTTTCAAAGACATCCATGTGAGGCCATATCGCATAGGACTGGAAAACCATGGCGATAGGGCGGCGATCGGGCGGAACAAATAAACCCGACGAAGACTCAAAAACTGGTTTCCCATCGATACGAATTTCGCCAGCGGAAGGTTTTTCCAAGCCTGCGATGGAGCGCAGCATCGTCGTTTTACCGCAGCCGGACGGCCCTAAGAGGACAAAGAATTTGCCTTCTTCAATATCAAGATTAATTCCGCGCAGCGCATGCACAACACTATTACGTAATTCAAATTTCGCTTCCAGTTTGCGTGCTTCTAATATCGCCATGTTTTTTAACTTCCCTACACCGTCAGTGCGGCGGGGCAAAGATCCCCTCTTTTTGCAAGCGATCGATAGTGGATTGGGTGGTTTCTTTGGTGCCTGGTCCAGTATCTGTTTTCATAAAGGTCTGCTTTGAAAACTCCCGGCCGAATAGCTCCGATTTGACTTGAGCGGGATAGTTCATAAATACCTCGGTACGCCTTTTGCGAAGCCGGTCAAGATCGATAGACGAAACCAGTATAGACTCACCACCTCCGTCAATTGCGGAGTCTACATTTCCAAGATAGTTAATAACTGTTGAGCAACCTCGCGACGCTTGCGCCGCGCTGTATTTACTCACAATCGCACCAGCATTAGCCGTCGCAAGATAGATAAAATTTTCATACGCTCTAGAGCGTCGCGCCTGATCCAGCGTTTGAACCATGGGACCATTCCATTCCGCGGTGGGGTGCAATAGGATCTCGGCGCCGCGAAAGGTTAGAACGCGTGACAGCTCGAAAAAGTTCATGTCATGTTCAACAATCATGGCAAGTCGGCCGTAGGGCGTGTCAAGGACTGGGAATAGAGAGTCGTCGCCGTATCGGCTGGTATATTCTGTAAGAACATCTGCCGGAGAGACGTTGGGTATCAAGCCTTCTACATTGTGTTCGTGGATCTTGCGGTAGCGAAGCTCCACCTCACCTGACGGTCCGACAACGAACCCGGTGGTAAACCAAACTTCTGGCCAATCCGGGTCAAGTTCAAAGGCAGCGCCTGCAACATAGACCTGATGTTTCTTAGTGAAGACGCCAATTTTAGCCGTCTCAGGGCCGGGAATTTGGATGCAAATATCTTCCCAATCCTGTGGATCACGGGTGTGGTTGAAACCCTGTAACCAAGCTTCAGGAAATACGATTACCTTTGCGTCTTCGCGTACTACAGCACTTTCTGCAATGTTAAGACCACGCTCTATATTGCGAGCGATTACGTTCTCCTTTTGGGATGGATCGTCGATCACCTCGACTGAAGCCTGAATACAGGCAATATCAAATACATTAGGCATGGCTAAGTCAGAGCCCTATTTTGCTCATCCGCATCAGTTTCTAGCTCGAAACCCTCAGGCGGAGCGTAAACTCCATCGCGCAAATAACGGGCAATTACAGACTCTGTATTTTGCCGTGCTTCTGATTTGTGCTCGATTGGTTTATCCAACCAATGATTCATCCCAGTAGCTTGGTGTCGGCTGTATTCGCGGGCATAGAGTTCGGTTCGGTTCTGCGCCAAAACATTTCCACGAGTTTGAGCACGTTTCTCGCGCAACCCCTTTAAGTCTATAGGGCCAATGGCCAACGCTTCACCCGGGTTGGGTGACTGGCCGACAATTTTACCGTTAAAATCGACGATCTCAGAGCCGCCATGCGAACGGTGCAGAGGCGCGATTTCACCACTGCGGCGCTGTTGAAAGTTGAGACCAGGGGAATCTGCAAACACATCACCTGAGACCTGAGCGACATACCCTCCGTGATTTGATGAAATCACATACATGCAATTCTCATATGCCCTTGTGCGGCGGCTCATTTCCCAGGAATCTCGGTGGGGACTGTAGGGTTCACCAGTGCAATGTAATAAAATTTCAGCGCCATATTGCGCGAATGTACGCGGCATCTCAGGGAAGTTAATATCATAGCAATTAATGAGCGCAAGACGGCCAATCTCAGTGTCAACCACCGGGAATACCGCATCCTCACCGCCTTCATTCTTCACGTACAAATCATAAAGACCTGTGGGGGTCGAGTAAGTAGCGTGGCCCTGAACGTCAGCTCCATTGACCTTGCGATATCGGAGTTCAAGTTCACCGGTTGGTCCAAACAAATAGGCTGAATTAAACCAGCGTCCGGGGTAGGCTGGATCATATTCCATAGTGCCACCCGCTACATAGGCCTTATTATGTTTGGCAAAGTTGGCAATGGGTTCGAGCTCTGGGCCTGGAATTTGGATAGCAATCTTGGTCCATTCCTCAACGGAACGCACGTGTTCGACGCCAGTGAGCGAAAACTCTGGAAGGACGTATAGCTTAGCTTGGCCCCAACGGCAGCTAACATAATCCATTAATGACAGGTAGCGGTTTACGTTTTCGCGGACGATGGCTTCCCGCCATTCAGGTTCCCGTACGTGACGGATAATCGTCTGAACGGCGACAGCTGTATATTTTTCTATCATATCTGACACCTCCAATAATAGTTATAGGGCCAAAGGCCTGAGTGTGGTGGATACAGAAACTAAATTAACGATTTTGACAATCCGATAAGGTTACTCGGCGGCGGCGGCGCCCTCCTCGTTACCTAAATGTCGCACGGCGGGGATAACCTCATCCCGCAGTAACTCCAAGGTCTGTCGCACTTTAGCGTCAGGGACATTGCCAATTTTTATGCTAAGGTTAGTAACACCATGACCAAACTCCTCGTAGAGACGCGTAATCTGTTGGATAGCCATCTCCGGGGTGCCGCACATCACAAGCCCCCGCTCCATCCGCTCTTCAAGGGTAAGCTGTTTGTGCGCTTGGAGCTTATCCATCTGGCGTTCTGCATCTTCTTTGTCACCAAAATAGCGGGTTTTTTGAACCACTAATTTTTGTGCAGTACGAATACCGCCGCCCAGCACATTGAAGAAATAATCGTAACCGCCTTCGAGCGTATCCATCGCCTCTTTTTTTGTCGGCGCAAGGGAACAATTCATTGCAAACATAATATTTCGGGGACGGGGTTCCCAACCGTGTTTTCGGGCGTGCTCCTTATAAACTTTGAGTGACCGGTGGGCGGTCTCATAACTCTGGACGCGTAAAATTCCCATAGTGGCACGATGCTTGGCCGCTAGGCGGGCAGAAGCGTCGCTGCTTGCTGACATAAGAATTTCCGGGTGTGGTTTTTGTGCGGGCTTTGGCCAGATGGACACCGCCCGATATTGGTAAAACTCACCCTCCCATCCAAAAGGCTCCGGTTCGGTCCATGCCTTCTTAATCAATTCAATCGCTTCATTCATTCGACCATAGGATTCGCTGGGTGCCACATTATAGGCAACATATTCGTGCGGAATTCCACGCATAAATCCGGCGATCAACCGGCCACCCGAGATCATATCTAACATAGCGTATTCTTCTGCAACGCGGATCGGATTGACAATTGGTACAATATTACCTGATTGCAAAACCATCGCTGTTTTTGTGCGCTCGGCAACGCAGGCGCCGATCAGGTTTGGATTTGGCATTAGCCCATAAGGACTCATATGGTGTTCATTATTACCAATCCAATCAAAACCACACTCCTCCGCAAAGACCTTATTATCGATAGCGGCTCGAAAAATTTCCTTCCCCACTTCCGGGTCGAATTGTTTGTTAGGAACTGGCCAATCCTGATCGGCTTTTTTTACGCCCGTATAGGGCATGTGATGTGTGTAGGAAAACTTCATCCGGGCCTCCGCTACGTATTGGCAAAAGTCCCATCGACGCAAAACGAAAGTGCAAACAAGTGACCGCCAATGGGAAGAGCTGCGTATAATTTAATTCTCAACCATTCATCCCATTACGCAATGACTATTTACACTATACGTGTCATAGCTATATACCTATTAATTTTGTGTTTAATTGATGAGTTGCCTATGCTCTCCGTTACACTGCGTCAGCTAGAGGTATTTCAAACTGTGGTCGATAGCGGCTCGTTCAGTGCGGCTGCTTCGGCGCTAAATATATCGCAGCCTTCAGTTAGTATGCATATTCGGGCCCTCGAAACCCATCTGCGGGAACCTGTTTTTGAACGCAATCGGGGTCAGGCACCTGCAATCACCGATATAGGCCGCCGGGTCTACGATCATGCCCAGCGTATTCTAGCGCAATCCCATCATACGCTAGTGGATATACGTTCGCTTCAATCTGTTCGGGATAACGTTTTATCGTTTGCAGCACACCGCTTTATTGGCAACCATCTTTTATCAAAACCTCTAGCAAAATTCGCCCGCGAAAATCCTGGAATAGAAATTATTGCCAACATTGGTGCGCTCGACCAAGCCGTCGAACAAATTCGACACAGGGATGTCGATCTGGGACTATTTTTAGCCCATGGAGAAACCCGTGGAGTTCGATCCAAGGTTCTTGGCCATCAGCGGCTCGCATTCATCGCCGCCTCTGACCACCCACTGGCATCTCGACGCCACTTGAACTTCCGAGATCTAGCTGATCATCCTTTTATCGGACCAGTTAAAGGGACAGAATATGCGAAACTCCTAGGGATAGTCTTTGAAGAGGCTGGCTTCACCAAACACAACACTATAACACAATCACAGAATACATTGATCCGCCGTGAATTGATTTTATCCGGTGTTGGATTTTCTTGTGCTCTTCAGTCAGGTTGGTCCGACGATCTTAATGGTGGTCAGCTCGTAGTTCTGGACGTTGAGGCAGATACGCTATCTCTTGAAGTAAGGATAGGTGCATTGTCAGACCGCAAAATCAGCGCCGCATCTCAAAGTTTCGTCGAATATCTCGACACGCTGAGCGGTGAGGGGGCGTTCAATAGTTAACAAAATTTTGTTCAAATACTTTGTGCAGCCAGACGCTCTACCCAGCCATCTCCGCTGCTCCACGCTCTGAGGGTTTTGATGGATGGGGTTTGCCTCTTAATCTGTTGAACACTTCGCCAAGCAAGACACAACATACAAGAAAGCACGGGCGGACCGCCATCTCCAACAACATCTGCAATGGGCTTGAGCGTCGGCATGCCAGTTCCCAACATGACAATAGCGTCATGCTCGGTTCCACGGAGCTTTGCTAGTGCTTCTGATGCGTTACTAGCCAGCAAACTGTAGATGGGGTGAAAATTGCTATCCTCATTAAAAGAGCCAGCAACCTGACCGATCTCAAACCCATGGCTCTCCCAATAAGCGTTGCTTGCTTTCGTTAATGCGGGCGGATAGCAGGAAACGAAACCGATCTTCCTGGCCCCCAAAACATTTAGCGCGTCGACGACCGCGAGCCCGGTTGTGATGACAGGGACACCGGCGCAATTACTCCAACTTTCAACTAGTTCTGCCTCTCGGTCCCGTCCCACAAGATACGAAGCCCCAGTGCAACCAATCGCCACAGTATTAATCGGGGCGTTTGCAAATTGGGGCAGCGCTCCCTCCAGTGTGTCGTAATAATCAATAAGCCGCCCTTCTATCGTACTTTTTGGACTGGTCAGCCGAGCGGTAATAGGGGTAATGCCCTGTGGCAGTAGAATCTGCATTTCGGGTTCAACCGTAGTATTTGCCTGTGGCGTAAAAACTCCGATCAAACCTCGTGGCGCATATTGCAGGGTCATGCGGCTCTGAACAAATCCATGGTTGTCTACAGCAAAAAACTTTACCCATTTATAATCGATAGCTCTAGGATTGATTTGTTAGTAGGGATTAATTTTGAGTAGTCGCTGCCTTTAGAAACAAGGTGATTTTAAAAAATTAGTATAACCCTGCTTGGCGACCCCTTTCTTTTACAAGCGCTAAAACAACATCGATATGGGGCGTAGAAACTGCGGTCATCTGGCCCAATTCCTGCACCACAGTCATAAGAGCATCGATTTCCAAGGACCGCTCTCGTTCCAAATCTTGGAGCATAGACATTTTGTGACCCTTAATTGCATTAGCCGCATTCAGCCGTCTTTCGATAAATTTATCTGGGATATCAATTCCAAGCGCTTCATTAATCAATTTACATTCCAACATCATGGACTTGCATAATGAACGTAACGCAGGATCCTCCGTTGTACGATCAAGCGTTGCATAGGTAAGGGCACCAATGGCGTTAAAACAAACGTTTCCCCATAGTTTTAACCACACATTGAAACGAATTTCCTCCCTTATCGGCGCGTCAAGATTCGACTTTATAAACGCTTCACTTATCGCCCTAATTCGCTCTGAGTTGCTGCCATCCGGTTCGCCTAGTGTAAAGCGCGTTAGCTCGTGGTGCTCCACAACCCCTGGAGCAATCAATTCGCAGGCCGGGTCAACAACGCACCCTATAGCCCGCTCTGGACTGATAAGTTTCCATTGTTTTCCCCCCGGATCAACGGTTTCCAAAATTTGGCCTTCGAACTTTCCACCAGCCTTATAAAAATACCACCAAGGGATTCCATTCATAGCGGTAACAACGGCAGTTTCAGGGCCTAGCAACGGCTCGAAGTCGGCGGCCGCTGCCGCCGCCTGATGAGACTTTAACGTGCAAATTATAAAATCTTGGGTTCCGAAATCCGCTGGGTCATCACTTGCAGGAATTCGCACATTTTTTTCAGTGCCATTAATTCGGAGTTTGAGGCCCTTTTTCTTAATAGCATTTAAATGAGGCCCTCTTGCTATGACGCATACGTCATAACCTGCTAATGCCATTTCCACAGCTATGAAGCCGCCAATAGCCCCAGCCCCATAAATACATATTTTCATAATAACTGTAGGTCCAGGACTTCTACATGAACCGATCAGCGCCGCCCGCTGCTTCGATCGTAGAACCCGTTACAAAACGATTACAATCGGAAGCTAGAAAAGCAGCGAGAACCGCTATGTCCTGTGGCTCACCAAAATGACCGACCGGTGTCATTGCCTTACCCAGTCGTGCAATAAGTTCTTCATTAGATAGATCGGCCCATTCTGGATGCGTTTCGCGGGCTTTGGGAATCATATTTGTAGCCCAGTTGTCTGTCGTAATAGCTCCAATACCTATCGCGTTGACTAAAATACCATCAGCGGCAACATCCAGAGCAAGGCTCTTGGTTAAATTATTGATTCCCGCGCTCAAGGCATGAGAAATTGTTAATTTTGGGTTAGGATAAATACCACCTACCGACGACATATTAACAATTCGTCCCCACCCATTATTTTTCATAAAGGGAATAGCAGCTTTACAAAAATGTATTAGACCCAGGACCTTGGTATTTGTCATATCTTGCCAGTCTTGGTCCGTCGTTTGAAGGACGCCACCGGCATGGGCTCGGCCAGCATTATTAACAAGTATATCAACTGTTTGAAAAGCTTTGGCGGCCTCGGCAACAACGCGCTGTGGGCCGTCGGATGTAGACACGTCTGCCGCAACCCCGATAACTTCAGCACCTGTTTCTGCCTTTAGCTCGTTTACAGCATTATCTAAACGATCTTGACCTCGCGCCGTTAGGATAATCTTAGCACCATTTTTTGCAAGCTCGCGCGCGGTAGCCTTCCCTATTCCGGTGCTACTCCCTGTCACGATCGCGACTTTATTTTTAATCCTTAAATCCATAAAAAGCTCCAACTATTCCTCAGCTAATTTGACCGACAAACCCCGCTCTTGCCGCGGCAAGGTAATTTCAAACTGAAATGTGTCAGTAGGGTAAAAGAACGTCATCAACTCCAAAACGTTGTCGTCAGCAGAATACGTGATGCGGTCCATTGTTAGGCAGGGTTCTCTTGGCTGCATATTGAGCCAGCGGGCCGCATCAGCATCTAGTTCAACAGAGCGAATTACATGTTTAACTTCTTTAATCTCGATATGCATTTCCTGCTCGAAAACGGAATAGGTTGTTTCCTTCGCGTGATCGCTCTGGGCGAGGACGTGGGCCACACCGCTCATCGCTAGTGACAAATAAAGTTCAACTAATGCTATCGGCGCTCCGTTATGCCTGTAGCAGCGACGCAACCTCGTCACAGGGTTATCACCATTTCCGAATGCGTCTATTACTCTCTGTGGAGGGATAACTTGATCTATCCCTAGAACCTCAACCTCCGGTTCAATTCCTTTTTCTCGTAGTGCTTCAATTATGGTTTTAGCTTGCTGGTTAAGGGCCTGGTTAACATTAGGGGCACCAACGAAAGTCCCTTTTCCCTGCCGGCGTACAATTTGACCCCGTTTCTCAAGTTCAGCGAGCGCTTGCCGCACTGTTACGCGGCTCACACCAAACTCGCTTATTAAACTAGCCTCACTAGGCAACATTTCTCCCGGACTAAGCCCGTCACTTCCCAAACGACTCTCTAAAACTTCAACAACCTGTTTATACAGCGGTTGATCGGAATCTCGAGAAAGGAACTCTGACATAGCTCTCATTATGAATTTTTCCTACTTCTTCATATATTAAAACGAGACGGGAATCTCTCCATACCAACTGTAACACTTTTTACCTGTGTATACTCATTCATGGCCTCCGCTCCATGTTCCCTTCCAATACCACTCATTTTATAACCACCAAACGGTATCTCAGACTGATAGCCATAAGAATTCAGGAAGACATTCCCGGACTCAAGTTCCTTGGCAAGTTGGTGGCCCTTGCGTACATCATTGGTCCAAACATAGGAGGCTAGACCAAACTCTGAGTCGTTAGCCATGGAAACGGCTTCTTCAATATCATCATAAGACAACACGCACAAAACGGGTCCAAACAGTTCTTCCCGTGCAACATCCATTTCTGGCTTAACATTTGTCAAAATCGTGGGGGGCAAGAAATTCCCTTGTTCCAAGCCGGCTTCTTCGGATTTTTTACCACCACAATAGATTGCCGCCCCTTGCTCGACAGCCTTATCAACCTCGGCAACGATTTCCTCTAACCTTTGCGCGGTCATCAAAGGCCCAAGTTGAGTTTTAACGTCAAGAGGGTTTCCCATAGGGATTTTAGCCACCTTTGAGGCTAAGTCTGCCACAAACTTATCGTGAATATGCGACGGGACGAAAAGTCGAGTTCCTGCAAAGCAAACCTCCGCTTTTCTAGCAAAGGCTTGGGTAAGGACACCGTCAATAGCCTCATCCCAATCGATGTCCTCGCAGATTATAATAGGGCCCTTACCACCAAGTTCTAAAACCGTAGGCGTAACAGTAGCTATAGATTGTTGCATTATCTCAAAGCCGCCTTCTGTGCCACCTGTGAAGATAACCTTGCGTACCTTAGGATGTTCTACGATAGCCTTGCCCACTGTTCGACCGGTGCCCGTAATAATATTTACTGCTCCGGCCGGAAAACCCGCTTCTTCCACAATTTTAGCGAAACGTAAAACGCTGAGTGGCGCGACAATAGAGGGCTTCACAACCATCGTATTGCCACAAGCGATAGCCGCAGCAAAACCTCGTGCCATAAGTTTTAGTGGTGTATTCCAAGGGACAATTTGCCCGATTACACCGTAGGGTTCTCGCCGCGTATAATTAAATCGCGCACCTAAATCCTGATAACTGCCTTCAATTTTCCCAGCAAACCCAGCAAAATATTCCATATGCAAAGCCGAGGTTGACACTTCCATGCGGGTTTCGCGAATAGGTATTCCTGTATCAACAGATTCAAGTGCCGCAAAGATTTCGATGTCTCGACGCAACAACTCAGCAAGTCGATATAAAAGAGTTCCGCGTTCACGATCTAAAAGATCACGCCATGAAGGATCTTTGTAGGTGGCATGAGCAGTCTCGATTGCACTATTTACTTGCTCAATCGTTGCCGGATGAACCGCGCAAACTGAACTGTTGTTGAATGGGTCAATAATATCGACACTATCGTTGTTCTCTCCCTGAACCCAATTTCCACCAATAAACTGATCAGTTACAATTTCGGCTTTCGTTTCTGTGAGATTTAAAGCAGTCATAATTTAATTCCTTCTTTTTTAGTTTTTCTCGCCATTCATTGTCATGGGTTAGATCCTTTAGATTTGAGTCTATCTCGCCATTCTTTTCGCAGCGTCCAAATCAAGTAGATAACCATCAAAACGATAAAGGTCAGGCTAATTGGTTTTTTGAAAAATATGAGTGGGTCGCCAAGCCCAATGATCAACGACATTCTAAACTGCTCTTCAAGAATAGCCCCAAGAATGAGGGCCAAGAGCATAGGCAAAATAGGATACTTCCATTTTTGCATGTAAAAGGCGAGTACGCCGAAAAATAACATTACCCAAACGTCTAGGATACTATTCTTGAGTGCATAGGAACCAATCACACACATCAAAACGATGGCGGGCATCAAAATGCGAACCGGGATACGAACGGCGCGGACAAAAAATGGAATGCCAAAAACCGCGACGAAAAATAGGACAAGCAGTGCTATCCCATATGAGCCAAACAAACCATAAACAACTTCCGGACTATTTTGGAATAACATAGGTCCAGGGGTGAGGCCCTGAATAATAAGTGCCCCCAGCATGACAGCTGTCACAGGATCGCCAGGAATGCCTAAAATCAGCATCGGGATCAGCGCTCCACCCGTCAAGGCGCTGTTTGCTGCTTCTGGAGCAGCGATCCCTTCCGGATGTCCCTCTCCAAACGGGGTTTTGCGATCACGCGAAAAGCGCTCGGCATATTGGTAACCCAGAGTTGCAGCAATAGCGCTACCTGTCCCTGGAATAGCGCCAATAATGGTACCTATCATTGAAGATCTAAGAATACAGGTAGCCAACATCTTCAATTTTTTAAAAGCCTCTTTGATCCCAACAAACGAATGAACGACAGCCATCTTGCTGGAATTTAGATCGCCGTCTTTTTGTTGGAGACTTTGAATAGCGACAGGTATTGCAAACATTCCGATCATAACGGGAATAAAAGAAATGCCCTGCTGGAAAATAACCGTGCCAAAAGTATAACGTTGGGATGCCGTAATTGGATCGAGACCAATGGTGGCAATTGCTAGTCCGATACCGGCGGAAATTAGACCACGCATTAAGGCACCCTCCGAGAATCCTGCCACCAAGGTTAGACCAAGCAAGACCAACATCGCCTGTTCTGGCGCACCAAAAAGAAGGGCAAAGTCCGCTAGTTGCGGTGCAACAAGAATTAGAACCGTTAGACCAAATAAACCCCCGAGAATACTGGATAAAAAAGCGATGCCTAAGGCGAGGTCGCCGCGGCCATTTTTAGTCATTGGGTACCCGTCCACATTAGTAATGACTGATGCAGGGTTTCCAGGAATATTGATGAGGATTGCGGAGATTGCGCCACCGGCCATGCCGCCCACAAAAACTCCTAACATCAATCCCAGAGACGGGCCACTCTCAAGGTAGAAGGTGAAAGGCAAAAGAAGAACAACCGCCATGGAAACCGTTAGACCCGGCATGGCCGAAATCAATAAACCCATCACGACGCCAACGACCGTAAGCAATAAGGTTAAAGGCTGAAGGGCTGCCGTAATACCTGCTGACAAATATTCCACTGTTTATCCTTGTGGCGCATACGCCTTAAAAGGCGAAGACCACGCCAAAACCTTCGCTAAAAACCAAAAATAAACCACCAGCAATCAGAAATGAAATCGCAGCACTTTTCCAAATTGGCCGTAACCCCATTACCATAGATAAAACGAAAACGAGTGCCGCGCTCGCAGCAACAAATCCGACATATGGCATCGCTAGAACAGCTGCGACAACGCAGAGAACCACAATAACGCTATTAAAAAATTCGCGTGACGTGATTCCCCAGTTAATTGAAACGCCTGGTCGACGAGAGATAAAAGCAAGAATTTGTCGGATACCTTCTATCAACGTGAATATGCAAATAACACTAGCAATAATCGTAGGAAAAAGACCGGGGCCAAAGCCTTCCTGCAAGCCCATGCTCGGAAATTTCTGGGCCGCAAAACCATATGTTAAAGCGACGGCAAAAAGCAAAAATGGAAAAAATATTCGACCAATCACAATATTAGCCTCCGGCTAAAGCCGGAAATTTAAAGCTAGTAGGCTGAATACATCCAGCCTACTAGCTTTTGTTAAAGGTTATCTTACTATTTCTTTTTCTTGAGTTTATTGACCACAGCACTCAACAGCGCATTTTGCTTTTTTACGTAATTAGGGAAATCTTTAAGACCAATATAGTTTATGCCAAACCCTCTTTTTTTGGCCGTCGCTGCAAGTTTTTTATCAGTGGCAGCAGCTTTAAATGCCTTAGAGAGAGTAGCCTTGATACTTTGAGAAGTTCCCTTAGGGACAAATATGCCGCGGAATTGATAGAAACCAAGATCCATATTTAATTCTTTAAATGTCGGCACATCGGAGTAAGCGGGAACGCGCTTTGGTGCAGATATAGCGAGAAGTCGCACCTTTCCTGCTTTCATAGAAGGAATAAGCTCAGGGGGATGAACAGAAATAGCATCCACTTCGCCTGCGAGTAGGGAAGGCAAACGACGCTTGCCCACAGGAACAAAGGTAACCTTCGTTTTTTGTTCAGACATTAATGCGGCCGCTGTCATGTAGGTAAAACTGCCGGAGCCAGCATGACCAACTTTAACTTTGCCAGGATTTTTCTGAGCTGCGGCCAAAAATTGCGGTAGGGTTTTGAATGGAGAATCTGCGCGTACCGCAATTGTTGTTGCATCAAACGTTACGCCGCAAACATAATCAAACTGATCATATCCGTAGGGTAACTTTCCCAAAAGCGTAGTAGTCAGGATCGAAGCGGATAGCCAGCCAATATTGTATCCGTCTGGCTTTTGTTTGCCGACAAAATCAAATCCTATTGACCCCCCGCCACCTAATTTATTAGTTGCTTTAATTGGTTTTCCGAGGAGCTTTTCAGCTGCCTTTGCCGAGAGCCTTCCGGCAATATCAGAAGCACCACCAGGCTTAAATGTAATAGTCATGGTCACGGGCTTAGCTGGGTATTCCGCAGCGAAAGCCATGGGCACCATAAAAAGCGATGCTATAAAAATACTCAAAGTAGAAATTTTCGAAAAATGTTTCATTTTTTTAACTCTCCCATACATTTTATTCAGTTGTTTTGCTTTATTGATTTACTTAAATCTAATAGTGAAGAAAATTCTGCCTCAGACCCTGAGATCACGCTGCTTCGCCGTCAGATTTTTTAAGATCTTCTGCTGCTTTCTCAAGCGCATCACGACCAACTTTTGCAATCGTCTCAGATCCTTCGTCTGGGGCACGATTCCAGCGTTCGGGCACCTCGTCCCAATCACGATAAATTGAGAAGGGGTTTTCAGTTTTGCCCATTGGCGGGACCCCTGTGTAACCGCGATGTTTAAGCTGATAGAGATAGTTGTTTGAAATTCGTTCGTCTCGAATGGCTTCAACCTGTTTGGGATATATATCGCACTTCGTCATCCCCTCCGTATCGCCCATCTTCATCAAAATGTTGCCGTCATAATCAGTGACCATAGAGCGTCCAAAATAGGAATAGGATGCATCTTGTCCTGTGTGATTTACGGCAACCACGTAACATTGGTTTTCATATGCGCGGACTTGGTTGGTGATGTCCCAAATATTATCCCAAGGGTACATATACTTGGATGGCCGTAGGATTACGTTTGCGCCCTTCCAGGCCGCTTCGCGGGAAACCTCAGGATAATCAAAATCGGAGCAAATGCTCATGGCAAGCTTTGAGCCCTTTGGCCCATCGCAAACGTTCATTTCTTCACCTGGAGTCCACGGCTCTTTTGGACACCAAGGCATCATCTTGCGATATTTAAGTGCCACCTCACCGTCAGAATTGATGAGCACCATAGAATTGTGAGGCTTGTCGTTGGGGTTATCCGCCCTTTCAACGACTGAAACACAGAGCCAAACCCCTTTTTCTTTTGCTTTTTTACCAAAAATTTCTGTTTCTGGTCCCGGAATAGTTGAAGCGAGTTTTAAGTGCTTCGAATAAGGGTCAAATCCAAAACCATGCGTACTGTATTCAGGCACCACAATAAGATCGACGCCGGGAAACCCATTACACGCGCGATCCACATATCCAAATATTCTCTCAATATTGTGCTCTACACCCTCCCAATCAGCGGCTGGATCGGGAGAAAATTGGCACATCACAATGCTCATAGCATCGCCTGCAGGGTTTACAGCTGGCATGGTATATAGGCTCCTTAAAGCACATGTAGACAAATATTTTAGGATGTTATAATACCTGTATTGTTTAATAATGCAACCATAGCATTTGGCCGGGCTATTAAGTCCCCAGGAAACAGACTAATTAGAGGAGGAAAAGTTAATGTCAGGTAATCCAGTAATCGTTTTTGCAAGTTTTTTGCCCAAACCCGAACAAGAGGATGAGGTAAAGAAGATCCTGAACAACATGGTTGGGCCAACGCGAGCTGAACCTGGAAACGAAATTTATGACCTCTATCAAAAAAATGGGGATGCCGAAAACCCGACAAGTTTTCATTTATTTGAGCGTTATTCTGATGGCGATGCGCTTCAACACCATCGCGAAACGGATCATTATAAAGCTTATCGGGCTAAAATTGTTGATTATCTAGCGGAGCCAATTGGGGTTTTGGTTTTAGACGCTGTTGACGCTGCAAATTAACGGTTCTGTATCCAATATAAATAATTGTTTTTAAGCCAAGGCGGAAAACACCAATGGCCCTCAAAAGTATAAACCCTGCAACCGGCAAAATTCTTGCTACTTATGACGAGTTAGACACAGGAACGGTCAAACAGAAAGCCGCTCATGCCGCAGAGGCGCAAGCCGCTTGGCGACGCACCTCGTTTGACGAACGCAAAGATGTTTTAAGAAATGTCGCGAATATCCTTGTGGATGAGAAAGAAAAACTCGGCCGCATGATGACAGAGGAAATGGGAAAGCCGATAAAACAGGCCATTGGAGAAGTCGAGAAGTGCGCCCTGAACTGCCGTTATTATGCTGACGAGGGTGCCAAGCTTTTAGCAGATAAACCAATCGAGACCGACGCCGACAGTTATATTCGATATCTACCCATTGGTGTTCTCCTTTCCATTATGCCATGGAATTTTCCATTTTGGCAGGCCTTCCGCTGCATCGCGCCTTCTGTAATGGCGGGTAATGCAATTCTTCTAAAGCACGCGTCAAACGTACCTACGAGTGCGTTAGCCTTAGAGGATGTTTTGCGCCGGGGTGGGCTTCCAGAAGGAGTGTTTCAAACACTTCTGATCGGATCCGATAAAGTTGCGGATTTAATTCGTGATTCGAACGTTGCAGCGGTGACGCTGACAGGAAGCGAGGGCGCAGGTGCCAGCGTCGCAAGTGTCGCTGGCAGTGTTCTGAAAAAATGCGTTCTTGAGTTAGGAGGCAACGATCCCTTTATTGTTTTGCCAAGCGCTGATCTTGAAAAAGCCGTTGCGACGGGCGTATTAGCAAGGATAATAAATAATGGACAATCCTGCGTTTGCGCTAAGCGATTTATCGTCCACGAAGCAATTTATGACCAGTTTGAAAAGGCCTTCGTTGAAGCGCTATCTGCCGTCGAAATAGGTGATCCTATGGATGAAAATGTCGAGTTAGGCCCCCTCGCCAATGCGGATGGTCTTGAAATTCTGGTAGATCAAGTTGAGCGTTCAGTAGGGGACGGCGCGCGGGCATTAATTGGTGGTAAGGCATTAGGTGGAGATGGGTATTATTATCCCGCAACGGCGCTGACAGATATTACGCCCCAGGCGGCTGCCTATCGAGAGGAGGTTTTTGGCCCTGTTGCCATTTTACTAAGAGCAGAAAACTTAGATGACGCTATTCGTTTAGCAAATGATAGCCCCTATGGGCTTGGCAGCAGCGTGTGGACTAAGGATTTATCTGAACAAGAAAGGGCTGCCAATGAAATTGAAGCCGGCCAGACCTTTATTAATTCAATGGTTGTCTCCGATCCTCGACTACCATTTGGTGGTGTAAAATTATCCGGTTATGGCCGGGAACTCGGCTCCTATGGCGCGCGAGAATTCACAAATATAAAGACTATTTCACGTTCGCGTAGCACATAGACACTCGGCTCCATGCAAAATTTTCAAAGCATTTGGTGGAGGTAAGCGGAATCGAACCGCTGACCTTCTGATTGCGAACCAGACGCTCTCCCAACTGAGCTATACCCCCACCAGAACGCCTGGAATGTGCTTTTTGATACTTTCAATGTCAAGAAAATCAGCTCGCGTATTAAGAATTGGATACTAGCCAAATCTTGAACTGATTCACTTGGATCGTTAGGATCTGCACAATCGGGGTAGCCCCAGTCTACCTATTCTCAAATTGTCTGGCGGAGACCTAGGATTATGATCATTATCGACCCTCTCATTCGCGTCGCGATCATCGCTGTTGATCTTTACATTTGGATAATCATTATCGGGGCAATAATGAGTTGGCTCGTCGCCTTTAATATCATCAATACGACCAACCAGTTTGTTTATATGGTAATCGATTTTATTTATCGAATTACCGAACCTGCACTCCGTCCAATCCGGCGGGTTATCCCTAATTTTGGTAGCGTCGATATTTCACCAATTGTGTTAATTCTTGGCCTAATCTTCCTCCAAATGGTACTTGGTAACCTTCATCGCGCTTTGTTAACTAGCTGACCTGATAACTAAAGTTCTGGGATTCAAAATGACGGATGCACGTTTAATTGACGGCAAGGCATTTGCTGACAACTTGCGCGAAAAAATTAAATGCCGTTCTGCTGATCTTAAAGCAAAGTACGGGCTCGTCCCGGGTCTAGCGGCTGTTCTAGTTGGCGAAGATCCTGCCAGTCAAATCTATGTGCGCAATAAAGAAATTCAGTGCGTTGAAGCAGGGATGGCCTCTATTGGCCGTCGCCTCCCAGCTAATATTTCAGAGTCTGAACTATTGGCCACAGTAATGGAGTTTAACGCCGACCCAGCCGTAAACGGCATTCTGGTGCAATTGCCCTTGCCTGATCACATCGTCGCTAAGACGGTAATTGAGGCGATTGATGTGACCAAAGATGTCGATGGATTTAGCCACCTGAATGTTGGGGCGTTATCAAGTGGAGAAGAGGGGCTAATTCCCTGCACGCCGCGTGGTTGCATGTTGCTACTTAAAGATACTTTAGGGGATTTGACGGGCATGAATGCGGTGGTCGTTGGACGATCCAATATCGTCGGCAAGCCTATTGCACAGTTGCTATTGGCGGCCAACTGCACCGTTACGATCGCCCATTCGCAAACCCAACATTTACCAGACGTGTGCCGTACAGCTGATATTATAATTTCTGCTGTCGGCCGACCACGAATGATCAGGGGAGACTGGATAAAACCGGGCGCCACGATTATCGACGTAGGAATTAATCGGATAACTGATGAGGGGGGCAAAACTCGATTAGTCGGCGATATTAATTTCGATGAGGCGGTTAAGGTCGCGGGGGCTATCACTCCGGTACCAGGCGGCGTCGGACCCATGACTATTGCCTGTTTGTTAGAAAATACTTTGATAGCATGCCGCCGCCAGAATGGCGTCGCTGAAGATTAAGGGCTAGCTATCCTCTGCGGGCGGGGGGCCATCCTTTACGGCTCCGCCCCAACCAGTATGGGTAATGTCAAAAATTGTACCGTTTGGATCGGTATATTTCATCTCATAAAATACATTATCGCCTTCCATCTCCCCCATAAACCATTCACCCCCATTTTCCTTAATTGCCTGCGCGCTCTGCTCAACGTCATCGACCCAGAAACCAAAATGATGTACGCCAAACCAATCCTTGGTTTTTCCTTCACCCATCGGCCGGTCATCCTTATAACGCAGCAGGGCAACATTGATTGTGCCATCAGTCAAATAGACGCCGTCTGCCATCGGCGCCTTGACTGAGGTAACCTTCTCCATGCCAAATACTGACATATAAAATTCAGAAGCCTTTTCTGGATCAGGTACTGAAATTGCTATATGCCGTAACTTTCCTGTTGCCATTTATTTAGGTCCCTGAATGTTGAACATCTCTGCGGCGTGATCCCATAGCACGCGTTGCTTGATTACGGGATCTACCCCCTCAAACATCTTGTCGATAGGAATAGACACATCCGGCCATGTGCCTTGCGGGTGAGGATAATCCGCTCCCCAGATCGCGACGTCACCAAGATTACACCAGTCTAATTTCATCATTTCAGTGCCAACGTAATCTTCCTCAAAGGTGAAACCACAATTGCGTTTAGCGTATTCACTCGGGAGCATCGATAGGGGTGCGGAAGGGTCGGGGGCGCGCTCTTCAACCTGTCGATCACACCACTCTATCGCGAACGGAACCCAGCCAATACGGCATTCTGAGAATAGGACTTTAAGATTGGGGTGACGCTCAAAAGCACCGCAAAAGACTAGTTGGGCAAAGGTATTGCAAAGGTTAAACGGGGCTGTCGCGAGAAATGCAATCTGAGCACCCCGATGGTAGGGCGGCAGGGGTGCATCGGCAGCGCCACCAATATGTATGCAAAGGGGCACCCGTGCCTCGCTTGCCATTGCCCAAAGCGGTTCCCAGACCTAGTCATACACAGGTTTAGCAACATCAAAGGGCGGAAAATCCACCGCCTTGGCGCCGGCTTTAATCATACGAGCGAGTTCCTTGCGACATTCTTCCGGATGTCGCGTTGGCAAGGCTGGCAGCAAAAAAATACGATCAGGGTCGATCTTATTAACCTCCATCGCATAGTCGTTAAAGGCACGATAAACAGAAAACAGCAATTCAGGGTCACTGACATTCCACTTGCGAACACTAGCAAAAATAACGCTCGACCATACTTTCGACTGGTCCATATGGTTCAAAAGAATCTTTGGATCGGCGGGGGGCAAGGCGCCATCCGGAAGATCGACGCCATGATCACGGAACGGCTTCAGGAACTGGGAACTGTTAGAACCATCCGCTGATTTGTCCCAGAGCTTACCCTCCCAGGTCCATTGCGAGCCATTTTCTCCTTCGATGACCTTGGGACCATTCTCCCTGAATTTAGAAGGCAGGCGATCTTGCCATAAACCCTTAGGGCACCAATGCGTATCAAGATGGTTGTCAGCTGAAATATACAAATACTCGGTCATTAAAGGCGTCTCCAACAATAGCGTTTTATTTGCAGCCACAGTCACGTATCAGACACCTAACGTCAAGATAGCGAGCCCACAAGAACGCGACTAAATATCTTTCCTAAGCGCGTCTCGCCGTGTGATTATCAGTACCGCAAAAAAGATAATCCCCGCTCCAATCCAAGTTTCTGCGTCAGAGTATTCGTTAAAGAGAAACCAGCCGAAAGCAGACGCGATTGGCAAACGCATAAAATCAACAGGCCCCAGTAAGCTGGCGTCTGCCACCTTCATCCCGCGCGCAAGAAAAATATGACCCAGCGTACCGAATGCCCCGACGGCTAGGATCCAACCAAACTGTCCCCAACTTGGCCAAATCCAGTTTGGTATGGCCAGTATCAATGCCACCGGCACTAGCGCCAAATTGAGATAGAAAATTAAAACCGCGCCGCTAATATTTAGGGCGACATGTTTCGTTATCAGCTGCACAGAGGCATTTGACATTGCGGACACCAAAATGCCGAGAACCAGAGGATTAAAGGGGAGGTAACCAGGCCTTATAATTACAAGCGCACCCACAAAGCCTATTATAACGGCACTCCACCGGTGGGTCCCTACATTTTCCCTAAGAATCAGAGCCGCACCGATAACGACAAAAAGTGGGTGGGTGAATTGTACCGCCGTCACATCGGAAACCGACATGCCCGTCAGCGCCAGAAACCAGCAAAGAATACCAACCACCGAAATAAGGCTCCGCCACATCACGAGTTTCCACTCCGGTGGAGCCAAGATTGATGGCTCATATCGGACGGTGCGGAGAAACCAAGGCAACAACACTAATAGGCCCATTATACCGCGGAAAAAAACTAACTGCGGACCGGAAAAATTGTCGAAGCTAAGATGACGAACAGCTACCATCATAGCGCACATCGACGTCGTTTGGGCTAGCATCCACAGCAGGCCCTGAGCCGAAGGTGACAGCATCAGGCTGCGCCTTCGGAATTTCCTGAACCACGGGCATCCCGCTTTTGCAGCTTTCTGGCATGAAGAGTATTGTACCAAGCCGCCAAGAAAATTACGCAGGCTCCGACGTAAGTCCAAATATCTGAAATATCGTTAAACAAAAAGTATGCAGCGATTGACGAAAAAATTAAGCGCAGAAAATCAATTGGTGCAAGGGCGCTAGCATCGGCATAACGCATCGCCTTAAGCAAGCAGGTGTGTGCTGTAGAACCGGAGACGCCAAGTAATAAAATCCACCCGGCCTGATCCCAGGTTGGCGTAGTCCAGTAAAACGGCAGTGCAATCGCGGCACCAGGAAGAATGAGTAAATTCATATAAAATGCGGTGGCGTTTGGTGTTTCCGTGCCAGACATAAATTTCGTAATTACGTGATTACCACCATAGAGGGCGCCAGAAAGGAGGACAAAATAATGAGCCCAACCAATTTCCTGGAAGCCCGGACGTAATACAATTAATACGCCTGTAAATCCAATGACAGTCGCGATCCAACGCGCTGGATTTACCTGTTCACGAAGAAAAAAAGCCGCAAAAATAATCATAAATAGTGGCAGGGTGAAGTGCAGCGCAATCGCGTCACCAAGCGGCAGCGCCCCAATAGCCGCAAACCATAACACCATCCCTGCGCCCATCATCGCTGCGCGCACAGCATGCTGGCCAAACTTAGTGGTTTTGAGTGCACCGATACCTTCTTTAAAAATCCATGGCACAAATATTAGGGCGCCGATCAGACAGCGCAGGAACAAAATTTCCACGGTGGCCATTTCTGCCGATAACGCGCGCACACTGAGGCTCAGTATTACGAAAGATAATGTTGTCAGCAGCATCCAAAAGACGCCGAGATAAAGAGAGGGCAAGTTCAACGGACCTTATAAGGGGTGAAAATAGAGTACTCGATGCATAGTCTAACGATTAACAGCCTTTCTATCGACCCCGGCACTTTACCAAGCTAATTAGGCATGGAATGCTAGTAGTATAACTTCAGTGAGTGT
>CAYZDH010000015.1:0-7175 GCA_964477025.1 uncultured Rhodospirillaceae bacterium
ACATACGCTGTCTGGACGCATCTGACTGTTTTTGATAATGTCGCTTTACCGCTACGTGAGGGCACACAAAAGATTGCTAGGAACGATGTTCGTGCCAGAGTTCAAGAAGCACTCGCTATGGTCCAATTGGAAGAACAAATTGACCGACCCTCCACATTGTTGAGTGGGGGGCAGCAGCAACGCGTTGCATTAGCAAGAGCAATAGCGGTTAACCCTAAAGTGCTTTTAATGGATGAACCGCTAAGTAACCTAGATGCACGTTTAAGGGAGGATGTTCGTGGTAAAATTCGCGACCTCGCAAAAAACTTGGGTGCGACGGTTCTTTACGTAACACATGACCAAATAGAAGCAATGGCCGTCGCTTACATAATAGCTTTGATGAGTTTTTGTAAACTATTACAATTTGGTTCACCGATAGAGCTTTATAATCAACCTAATTGTGCGGAGGTCGCAGAATTCTTTGGTACAGTTAACTGGCTACCAGGAGAATTAAAAGGCAATCTGGTTCATACACAGATAGGCGATTTTTCTACGAAAAACAAAATAATGGCCGATGCTAAAGTCTGGCTGGGGATACGGCCTGAAAATTTGAGCTTTCCTGATGGGGTATATAGCCCACAACCAAATCATATATCTGCTAACCTCAGAAATGCCGTATTTCTTGGCGACCAGTATACCTTTGAAGCATCTTCATCTGAGACGGTATTGCATGGCAAAAGCCGAATAGCGCCAAAACTTCAAGATGAACAATTGCATATTGCAGTCGACCCCGATGATGTGATGATATTCCCGGCAGATGAAAAAAATACCCCGTTTATTAAAAATTCAATCGCAAATAACTAGATATCCCGATGAAATAAAAAATTTATGGTAGTGGTAAAACAACCAACAAAGAAGGATTTAAAGTATAGTTGTGAGACGCGTAAACAAATAGAAAAACTAGGAGGTTATTAGATGTCTAAAAGAATTTTACTCACAAAGGGAATTGCCATAATTCCTCTAACAGCAATGGTAACTTTCGGCTCAGCCGTAACTGCGGATGCGCCCAAGAATTTGAAAGAATTAATAGCAGGCGCCAAAAAGGAAACAGTTTTGCGGGGAATGTGGTCGTCTAGTAGCCTTAGTGGAGGCAAGGGCTTTAGGCATGTTGTCTCTGCGATGAATAAAATGTATGGCCTTAACCTAAAAGCGAAGTTTACTCCCGGTCCGTCTATGACCCGAATGGTTGCCAAAATCACGCGCGAGGTGAAGGCTGGACAACCGGGAAGCACGGATGTCCTTTGGAATAACGCTGGTGGTGCATTGAAGGGTGGCAAGGTAGGGATATTGCGCAAGATGAATTGGATATCCTATCTAGACCGCCAGCCGCTGAAATGGAAAGGTTTTGATCCTGTTGCGCCAGGAGGGTTTGGCCTGGCGTCGGCTGGCTCCCTTGTCGGTATAATGTATAACTCCGACCTGGTTAAGGGTGACGATATACCCAAAACTTTTGAAGACGTGTTTAAACCTAAGTTTAAAGGTAAAATCGCATCTACGCCATACGCGGCGGGGATGAGAGAATTTGGAATGCCCGATGTTATGGGTAATAAGGCAATGACAAAGTTCACTAAGCGCCTAACTAACCATATTGGTGGTTTGATGCGCTGCGGTGCCGCAAATCGTCTTACTAGTGGTGAGTTTCTTATGCTTGTCTTTAGCTGCGGCGACCAATACGTCAATCGAGTCCAAAATTCTGGATCCGGTCAGCCATTAGCATATGCACTTATGAAAGAGGCGGTTATCTCGCATTCTCGCTATGGGATGGTGCCAGTAAACTCTCGGTCCCCAAATTCAGCAGCACTATTTGTTGCCTACTTGCATAGTAAGGAAGGCCAGAAATGGATGTGGCAGGTCAATGGTTTGGATCTCCCGCTCTATCCAGAATCAATTATGCGAAAGAGGCTTCTGGCAGCCAAGGCGGGCGGCGCCAAGGTAATAATGAATTCACCTCAATGGCTGGGCAGCCAAGGCGGCTATAATAAATATCGGAAAGGACTCTCCAAAATTCTCAAGAAAAAATGGAAAAAGAAAAAGAAAAAATAAAAGAAAACTATAAATCTCAGCACCAAGTCGGGGAGTATCGCTCCTCGGCTTGGTTCGTTTAAACAGAACTAAATTCCTTAAACCACGTGGATTCGTGATGAATAAGAATTCATCTCCTATATTGATAGCACTTGCCGCACTACCCATGCTTATAATTCTAGTACTAGTGTCAGTACTAATATGGATTAGTTTTCAGACTGGGATTATCGGTACATCTGATGCGAAATTCACTCTAGGTAATTATGGGGATATCTTTAACGACCCCATCTTTTTCGACGTAATCTGGAATACAGTAATTTTTTCTATAACCGCAACTCTCATCGCGATGGGTATAGGTCTACCTGTTGCTTGGGTAACCGAACGGACGACGCTATCCGGCAAAAGCTGGGTATATGTCATCATGACCCTGGGCTTACTAATCCCTGGAATTTATACAGCCATGGGATGGACCTTCCTCGCGCATGAGCGAATAGGCTTTCTTAACCGGTGGGCTGTTGAATACCTTTGGTTTACGGAGGCCCCGCTAAATATTGCAACACCCATCGGAATGGGATTTGTTCAAGGACTCAGCCTTGCCGCATTGGGCTTTATTCTTACTGCCCAAATGTTTCGCGCAATGAACCCATCCCTGGAAGAAGCAGCTGGAATTCATGGCCTCGGTTTCTTTAGTACATTGCGACGTATCACCTTACCACTCGCTATGCCGGCAATTCTCGCGGCGGTGATATATATCGTTGTTATCGGCATCGCCACCTTTGATATTCCTGCAATCATCGGCTTAGGTTCCAGAGTTTATCTGCTTAGTACTTTTATTTATGAAAAGACTAACCCGGGCGACGAAGAAATGGCTCAGCATGGGATAACGGCAGCCCTCGGGGTAGCGATGATCGTCGTCGCAATCCTTTTGACCTGGTGGTACAGCAATATATTACGTAAAGGCGATCAATACGGGGTCGTCACAGGCAAAGGCTATAAGCCAAACCTAATAGAGATTGGGGTTTGGGGAAAAGTCGCTTGGGGATTTATATTTATTTATCTTTTTGCTGCTAAAATTATGCCGCTTATTCTAATCGCTTATTCGGCTTTCATCCCCTATATGGCGCCACCATCAGCTAAAATGTTCGGACTTATGACGCTTGAACCATTTCTAGAACAGATCGACTGGGACCTCGTCTTCAGGGGCATGAAGAATACGGCTATTCTCGTAATAACTGTGCCCCTCGTGACACTTGTGTTAGCATTTTCTGTTTCTTGGCTAATCGTCCGTAGCCGCAGCAAGGGTCGCTATCTCCTAGAGTTTGGCGCTTTTCTCCCCCATGCCTTGCCTGAAGTGATACTGGCTATTTCGGCTCTTTTGCTCGCTCTTTTCGTCATGAAAGATATTGTGCCTCTTTATGGCTCACTGACACTAATAGCCATTGTGTACGTTATTACCCGTATTAGCTTTGCAACGCGTGCTATCAACAGTGCCCTTCTACAAATTCACAAAGAACTAGAAGAGGCGGCGCACTCAGCAGGTCTATCTGCAGTTAGAACTTCATGGCGAATTCTCGTTCCTCTCCTTCGACCGACTTTAATGTCTGTATGGATCTGGTCAGCAATTTTAGTTTACCGTGAGCTGACCGTAGCAGTTTTCCTAGCGGGTCATGATAACATTACACTGCCGGCCGTAATTTGGAGTTACTGGCAATCAAGTGCGATTAACCTCGCGGCAGGGGCGACACTCGTTATGACTGTACTTCTCACACCATTAATTTTAATTTTTTGGTGGTTTGGAAGAAAGTCTGTCATGGAGGGGTAAAACCCCTTAGTTACAGACCTAAGATGGCAGGTGAAATATGCTCGACTTGATCAATGGAAAATATAATGTCGGAGGCGTTTTACTTAACCGCCCCTTTAAAATTCGGCGTCTAGGGCATTTTGGCATCAACGCAATCAAGATGGAGGAAGCCCTCCATTTTTATCACGCGCTAATGGGGTTCAAGATTGTCGACATAAGAGACCCATTCCCTGAAGGCCGCGAAATTCCCCCCGAGCTCAAAAAATTCGGAGATTTACGCGGCTATTTCTTTCGCTATTCACACGATCACCATGCCTTTGTGCTATACAATCATCGCCAGCGCGGTCTCCTCGATAAACTAGGCCGCTGGCGTGAGAATATTACCGTCAATCAAATAACGTGGCAGGTCGGAACACTGGCCGAAGTCGTTCAGGGTCATCAATGGCTCACTGAGCGCGGCAACAATATGATCCGTGCAGGACGTGATATGCCAGGGTCAAACTGGCACACCTATCTGATGGACGCAGACTGGTTCCAAAATGAACTTTATTACGGAATTGAACAAATTGGCTGGGATGGTTTGTCCAAACCTTGGGATATGCATAACCGAGAATTTAAAAAACCTGCGCCGCTTCCCCAAATTTCGGAATACCAAGAAGTAACGGACGCGGTCGAAGCGGGCGTCGGAATGAATACCGGCTACCGCGATATTGAGCCAATGGAAGAAAAATATGACGTCGATGGTATTCTTCTCGGCCGTCCCTTCAAAATCACCAAAATTGGCCCAGTGCGATTATTTTGCCAAGATATTGCGGCAGCGGTCGATTTTTACCGCGACACCCTTGGTTTTATTGAAACGGAGACGGTTGAATATAAGGGTCATCAATGCGTGTTCCTGCGAAACAACACTGAACATCATTCGATGTCACTTTACCCTATTGCACTTCGTAAGGAACTTGGTTGTCGCGAAGACAGCCAACTATTCGCCTTCGCCGTCCGTCTCGCCAACTATCAACAATTAAAAAACGCAGTGATATTTTTCCAAGACCAAGGATGCACTGTGAGAGAAGATATACCGCAGGAACTCTATCCCGGTATCGACTATAGCGCCTTCGTAATCGACCCAGACGGACAGCTTATTCAACTATACGCTTATATGGAACAAGTTGGATGGGATGGAAAACCTCGTTTAGCGTCAGAGCGCCGTGACGTCAAAAGAGGAGACTGGCCAGATACTGTTGACCAAGTTTCAGACAGCTATATGGGCGAGCCATTTTTAGGGCCCTTAGGTTAGATACTAATGGCAGATGACCGGCTTCCAACCCATATTTGGATCGACGCCCATCTGAAACGTTTTTCAGTTGAAGGCATTCCTGCTGTTATCATAAACTCCGGCGAAAAAATGGGAGGCACCGTGTTACTCAAGATATATCAGGCCAGAGTAGGTTGCCGATTGATGTCTCAAACGCGTGATTTAGATGGAAACCTTAGTTGGTATCCAGCCCATAAAGAGAAGGTAATCGACGAACGTGATGCGGACGAATACATTCAGAAATCAATCGACCGCGATCCAGATCTATGGGTCCTCGAAATTGAAAGCCGAGATGGAACTGCGCCAGTCGACGGGCTCTAATTTCTAGAAGGCGGCAAAACCAGTTATAATTATAAAAATTTATAGGTTAGTTTGCCTCGGCGCACACTGGTATGCGTTCAAAGATTTGCTAAACTAGCGTCAAGCGCCAAAAAAAAATGCCAGTGAGCCCCTAAGGAGAGATAGTTATGAGCGACCCCAAAGTATTTATTTTTGCACCAGTAGATCAAGCGGATGAATGTCATCAAAAATTGGAAAAGTTTGGTTGCGAACTATCTATGGGTCAGGCTGGCTGGCACTCACCACAGGGTGACAACGAGCAAGACATGATCAAGATGGCGCAGGAGGCTAACGCCCTTATGGGGACGTCTATACGATCTAGCCCAATCACTAAAGGTATTATGGAATCCAGCCCAAATCTTAGGGTTGTCGCTAAATGCACCGTTGGAACGGATGATATTGATGTCGAGGCAGCAACTGAACTTGGTATTTTAGTCTGTCACGCGCCGACAGAATCAAACTGCTACGGTGTCGCGGAAGGTACCGTTGCCTTTATTCTTGCAACTATTAAGAAGCTCTACCAACGCGATGCCGCTGTGAAAGGCGGCAACTGGCGGGATCCTAGCCTGACAGGCCAATATCTAGGTCGCCGCACAACCGACGATTATCCAGGGCTTACGCTAGGATTGATTGGTCTGGGGAGAATTGGCGCCAGAGTTGCGCAGTTATTTGCACCATGGCGTATGCGGATTATAGCTACGGATCCATATATTGATGACGAAAGATTTATTCGTAACGGAGTTGAAAACGTCGATATGGATACTTTATTGCGCGAATCCGATATCGTAAGTATGCACTGTGTGAACACTAAGGAGACATCAAAGCTGATGAATGCGGAACAGTTCGCAAAGATGAAGTCCACGGCTATTTTTGTGAATACATCGCGCGGTGCGAATGTCGATGAAATAGCCCTAGCAGAAGCTTTAGAGAAAAACGTTATCTCTGCCGCGGCAATTGATGCTTTTGCTGATGAACCCATCGATACTAACTCCCGATTAAAAAAACTTGGTGATAAGGTAATTCTATCCCCACATATGGTGTCTTCAAATCAGGCAAGCGGGCTTGGGCCAGGCTATAAATGGGCAACGAATGCGGTATTACAGGCCTTAGCTGGCGAAGTCCCAAATAATGTCTTTAACCCAGAGGTCATTGAGCGTTGGAAAGAGCGCTTTGGTGGCACCACGACGCTCACGGCTAACGAGCCTATTCCGGATCATCCAGGGTATGGACCACCCAACCCATAGAACGCGGGTCGAAAATTCAACTGCGTTTAGTTTGTAAGGGGCTGATTTCACGCTATAACGCGCGGTATTGAAAAGTGCTGTTCTATTCTTGGTTTGAATGAGACGTTAGTAAAAGAAAATGTCAGAAAGTAATACCGCACTGTTGCTCTTTTCTGGTGGTCAGGATAGCGCAACATGCCTCGCTTGGGCAGTTGAGAACTTTACGAAAGTAGAAACCGTCGGTTTCGATTACGGACAACGACATTCAGTAGAGCTTAATTGCAGAAGGCAATTTTTATCGGCTGTTCGTCGAGCATTTCCAGCGTGGGAGCGTAAGCTTGGAAGGGATCACCTACACGCAATCCCAGTCCTCGGGGATATTAGCGAAACGGCCCTAACGAGAGATACAGAATTTGCTTTTGCGGAGGGGGGCCTGCCT
>CAYZDH010000015.1:7185-26397 GCA_964477025.1 uncultured Rhodospirillaceae bacterium
CTAATACATTTGTTCCCGGCCGTAATCTAATGTTTCTAACACTCGCCGCCGCGATTGCCTATCGCCGTAATATACGCCATATAGTGGTTGGCGTTGGAGAGGTCGACTACTCCGGCTATCCTGACTGCAGAGAAAGATCAATTACTGCGATGCAAGATGCCCTTAATATTGGGATGGAGTATGACTTTGCCATACACACACCGCTTATGCACCTCGACAAAACATCCATTTGGGAGATGGCGGACCGTATTGGCGGCCCTGAACTAACCGATATAATTACCGAATATACCCACAGCTGCTATCTCGGAGACCGAGATATGCGGTATGACTGGGGGTACGGTTGTGGTCATTGCCCCGCCTGCGCATTGCGGGCTGCCGGCTATGAGGGCTTTATTGAAAAAATGGTTAAGACTGGCAAACTAATCTAATAAAATGAATGATTTAAATTCCAAACTAACATTTAAAATTTCCACTCGAACTGAGGGATATCTATTTCTTTTTGGCTTTATGCTTACGATACCAGCCGCGAACTGGTTGATTGGCAATGCTGGAACCCTGTGCCCTGAGAAGGGGCCGTGCCTAATACCCGTGGCGCCTGGTTTGATGGCCCCTAGTGGTGTTTTGATGATTGGACTTGCACTTGTTTTGCGCGATATCGTTCAACGTCGACTGGGGACCATTTTTGCAATCGGAGCGATTATCAGTGGCGCCGCTCTATCGTCTCTTCTCGCTGAACCATCACTAGTTTTTGCCTCTGGTGTTGCGTTTTTATTATCGGAGCTTGCAGATTTCGCAGTTTATACTCCGCTGCAACGTCGCCGTTTAGTGCTCGCCGTATTTGCAAGTGGTGTCGTCGGCCTTATAATCGACAGCGCTTTTTTTCTTTATCTCGCTTTCGGCAATTTAGATTATATTTCAGGGCAAATTGTTGGTAAAAGCTGGATGATAATCCTTGCCCTACCCGCTATTATATGGCTCCGCCGAAGAGAAGAAAGACTAGGTATTCAACCCGCTTAATAAGTCTTCTTTTTATTCTTTTTTCAAATGAGAATCACGGCGGGAGAAGAGCTCGTCATCCACGTACCCCATAGTTTCCGGCACACCTCTTCCTAGCATTACTTGGAACCAAACTGGCTCCAAGCTATTATTGTCATAGCCGTGAATGACACCAGGTGGGCACGTTATACAGTCCCACTTACTGAGCCTCGTTGTGAGACGCTTTCCACCCTCATCCTCCACAAAAGCATCCAGATGTCCTTTTAGAATAAAAAAAGTTTCCTCGACCTCATGCGTGTGCGGCGCGTTTCCTTGACCCGGTTCAACATACATTATACTCAACGTATGCGCTCGCGGCGGTATGGCATTCATATCACCATGTTTACCTGAACCACCTGCACCAATAAAACGATGCTGCGCCCGCTTATAACCTTCAATTTTAGCATCTTCAAACGCCTCCCAGTCAGGTATCCTATCCTTAAATCTCGCAACATATTGATCCATGATATCTTCGATTGAAGTATCGATAAGCTCTGGGGGTCGTGGGTGACGTGCAACTGCCATGAGGTGTCTCCGTTAGCATAATAGAAGGAAAACGAAACACGCTAAGCCTCACGCGTCAATGTCACCGTTTAACTTTTAAGAAAATAAGCGTACTAAGCTATCCTAAGAGCAGGATATTCTGAGAGTTCCTCATAGAGCGGCCCACCTTCAATCGTGCAACGCCGCATCATGCGAGGTTCCTCTGGATCGAACCAGGTGCGTCCATGGATCGCGCAGCGGTTATCCCACATCACGAAATCTCCCAGTTGCCACTCATGTTCATAGACAACCTCGTCATTTTCGCCGGCTGCATAGAGCTGTTCAAGAAGCGCTTCACTTTCTTCATAGCTGACGCCCTCAATTCTCTGCGTCATCAAACGGTCAACAAAGAGTGATTTTTTTCCGGTTTCCGGATGAGTAACAAAAACCGGATGATACCAATGTGGAATGCCGCTGATATCGCCGGAAATATCGACCCGTGCGCGACGTTCATATTGGTGAATATGGAGCGCCCTTTGACCATCAAGCTTATCTTTTAAACTCTGACCAAGAGATTCGTATGCCTTGTACATATTGCCAAATAGCGTATTACCACCTTTCGATGGAAGCTCCACCCCATAAAGAAATGTGTATGTATACGGGTTTTTGGAGTATCCAGAATCAATATGATACCACATATCGCCATCACCAAACGAACCAACGGGCTTGCCATCAAGCATTTTATTACTCACCAGCATTACGCGTTGGTCATTTTGAAGAACGCCGGTGGTTCGTGCTTTTAATTCTTTTGGGGGGGCCTTTCGTTCGCCTAGGTCGCCAAAGCGTCCCGCAAAACGTAATTGTTCCTCTTCAGTAATCTCCTGGCCGCGAAAAACCAGAACAATATACCTGTTCCATAAGGCTCTAATTTCATCAATGGTTGTCTGCGGCAATTCCTCACGCAAATTCACGCCGAGAATCTCTGCGCCACAAGCGGGAGAAAGCGGTTTATATTTAACATTCACCGGTTTTTTCATCACACAAGCCCCAAAGCTAAACTTTCCAGCTTAAGGATTTTAGCACTGATGAAGGCGTGTGGTCTATGTATGAAAAGACCCTTTCGGGTAACCTAAATTTTAGGCGGCCTCAAAGTCAGAGCCACTGCGCCAGCTTCCGCTAGACTTGCAACGTTTGCAGACCCGCTCACCAGCCCAACTGCTATCGAAACGCTCTCCACATTTCAGACAGTCGCGCTTTTTCATTACATAAACCCGCTCGGGTTCCGGCTTTTTAGATTTATTTGTCGTAGCCATGCGGCAACGTATGGTGTTTTTAATAAAAGTGAAACAAAAAACTTCTTTGGCCGTTTGAGGCAAAAAGTCGCACTTTTACGTCATTAAACCTCCGGATTCTGCAATATATAGAGCTTAATTGCTTACATTTTGTGTCCGTACTCCTTGTTTTCTAAGGAATTTCCGCGACACTGTACGGTAAGAAGTTCGGGATATAGCCGAAACAGATCACAAAAGTTTTAGAATGTTAACTAAAGAAGTAGCAAAATGTCAGACAATCTAACTGGTAGCCTCATAATTAAAGCGGTGAAGGAAAGCGGTATAAAAACCGTATTAACAGTCCCAGATAAAACGACAGCTGAAGGATTGTTACGTCCCATCTCCGCTGATGCTGATTTACGCCAAGTCAGTACCTGCAAGGAAGATGAAACCATTGGAATCAGTGCGGCCCTATCCTATAGCGGGCACCGATCCCTTATTCTGATCCAGTACACAGGGCTATTGTATTCGATGAATGCTATTCGAGCGGTCGCTGTAGATTACCAGTCACCAATATGTTTGATGGTTGGATTATTGGGGAAGGAACCCGGTGTTCTCCCAACACAATCTAAACGCAATGGCGTTAGAATTATAGAACCAATTCTAGACGTCATGGGCATTGCCCATCATGTAATAGAGACAGACGATGATATCGAAAAAATTACGCCCGCGATTAACAATGCTTATGAAACATCCAGCCCCGTTGCGATGCTTATAGGCAGGCCCCCGTTAGCATCATGATAAAACGCGATGAATGCCTTAAATCATTAGCCTCTAGAATTGCCGAGGAGGAAATCGTTGTCGCGGCATATACAACAGCCTTCGAATGGATCGCAATCAGGCCAAGTCCACTAAATTTTATATCTTCCGGTGCCATGGGTTTAACGTCATCTCATGCACTAGGGTTCGCCCTCGCTTGGCCTGATCGTAGAATCATACTCCTCGATGGAGATGGTAGCTTGCTTATGAATTTAGGTTGCCTTGTTACTAATGCAAATACCGCCCCAAAAAATCTTGTCCATTTCGTCTTTGAAAACGGTACTTATGAAGCAAATGGTGGTCATCCAATTCCCGGACAAGACAGCGTCGATTTTTCGGGAATGGCTCATTCGGCAGGTTACAAAAATTGCCATGAAATTTCTGATATTAAAAATTTTGAGGAAAGTTTAGGGAGTATCCTCCAAGCGGAAGGGCCGACCTTCGTGACCCTTAAATGTGAGACAGGTGAAAATTATCCTCAAGATTATCGCTATATGCATAGCGCTAAAATTCGGGAAGAGTTTGCTGAGGCGGTTAAAAACTTTTGATATCATAACATAGTTTTTTCATACCTTTTTTAAATTTGGAAGTAATAGGGATTGATCAATGACACTCGAAGTTCGCCGGGTCGTCACCGGCCATGACAAAAACGGAAAGGCCCGAGTTGTTATCGACGAGTTATCGGATAACGTCATTTCACGCCGGGCGGGGCAACAGAGCACCGTAATTTGGGCAACAAATCAGACACCAGCAAACTTGGAAGTATTAAATGATCTATCAGCGGAGGTGAAGGCCACGACTGTCCCAAACGGGACGGTCTTTCGTATCTCCCGCTTTGAGCCTGGGGTCGCCCCCCGCAACCATCGGACAGCAAGTATGGACTATGCGATAGTTATATCAGGCAAAATTGATATGGAACTAGATGATGGCGTGGTTGTTAACCTAAAAGCGGGCGATGTCCTGGTGCAGCGTGGCACGGTTCACAACTGGACTAATCCTGGGACAGAGCCCTGCATTATAGCATTTGTCCTTATGGCTTGCCCTCTTCCTGAACAACTGAATGCGGAGGGGTAGCGCAATACTATTGGTACCGCATACAATTAAACCAGGCAAAAATATCTTCAGAGAGCATGATATTAATTTTAACCGGAGACCCAGGTAATGGCCGATATTAAAAAATATGAAACGGATATAGCGATTATTGGTTCGGGTGGTGCCGGTATGGCAGCAGGAATCGAGACAAGAGATGCCGGAGGTAAGGCTATCGCTTTTGAAAAAGCCGAGGAACTTGGGGGTGCTGCCATTATATCCGGTGGCGGGTGTTGTATTATTGGTTCACCTCTGCAAAAGGAAATGGGAATTGAAGACAATCCCGATCTTGCTTTCAAGGACTGGGTGAAGTGGGGTGGCCCCGGCACGGATGTTGTTTGGGCGCGTTATTATATCGAACATACATTACACGACCTTTTTCACTGGGCAGAAAAACAGGGCGTAAAATGGGTGGACATGAAGCCCCAAGAGGGGAACTCGGTCATGCGTTGGACTCGCCCGGAGCGCAGCGGCCTGGGACTGATGACAAATTTAATCCAGTCCTTTCGCGACAAAGGTGGCGAAATAGTCAACAATACCGAAATCACTAAGATCAAGATGGAAGGGAAGCGAGCTGTTGGGTTTGAGGGTGTTAATTCAGAAACAGGCGAAAAAATAGACGTGAGCTGCAAGACCGCCATCGTGACCACTGGCGGTTTTAATTCTAATCTTGAAATGGTACTTGAAGCTCGACCCGAATTTAAGGAATACAAAGTAATGGAAGGGTCAGGACGTGGATCTACCGGATCCGGTCATAAGTTAGTTACCGATATCGGGGGCTATCTTACCCACATGGAAAATGTCTGGTTTTACGTTTATGCAACACCCGATTACCGGGATCCAGGGCAAAAACGAGGCCTCGTATGCCGTCACATACCTGGGTATATCTGGGTAAACCAGCAAGGTAAGCGGTTTCATAATGAAGCATTATCGGGTGGCAACTCCGCAAGTCCTGCCATGCTGGCACAAACCCCACCGCACGCTTGGGCTATTGTCGACAAAGAGATGAAAGCGTTTTTAGAAATCGCAGACCCATACTACCGGGAAGGCGATCAAATTGATCGGGAGAAAGTCGAAGAGCTTCTGGCCAACTCTCCTTTCATTAAGAGCGCCGATACACTTGACGAACTAGCTAAAAAAATTGATGTCGACCCGGCAACCTTCAACGAAGAAATAGAACGTTATAATAGGGCTTGCGAACAAGGAGAAGAAACCGAACCGGGTTTTGGTAAACCGCTAAAGCTATCTAAGTCTTTTGACGCACCGCCATATTATGCAATTCAGTTCTTCCCGCTAGCGCGCAAGAACTTCGGTGGTATAAAAACAGATATTAAATGCCGAGTGCTCAATAAACATTTTGAACCTATTCAAGGTCTGTTTGCAGCTGGCGAGGCCTGCGGTATGGCAGGTGGCCACATTAATGGGCGTGCGGGGCTAGAGGGTACAATGCTGGGTCCATCCATCTTCAGCGGCCGGGTAGCTGGCGGCTGGGCTTCTAAGGAAGCGGGTTTTGGTGCCGGCTTCGTTGGGAAGCCCAACCGCCCTTAATTAAGATTTACGCGGCCTTACGGCTCTGTGATGGACGGTTACCATTACGATTTGGATTGGGCTGCCCCTTTCGGTGACCAACACCTCGCCCACTGCGGCTACGCGTTTTCTTAGGACGCTTCCCAACTCCTCCACGTTTCTTGTGGAACCTACTTTCCGGCTTGACGGGATCATCAAGAGGTTCGTCACCAATCACCGATAGTTTATTGCCTATTAGCTTTTCTATATCGCGCAGGTAAATCCGTTCTGTGCCATCGCAAAATGAAATTGCCGCACCATTGGCACCAGCACGCGCCGTTCGTCCAATTCGATGTACATAGCTTTCTGGCTCGTTAGGTAACTCATAATTGATGACGTGCGTGATCCCGTCGACATCGATACCCCGTGCAGCAATATCCGTCGCAACAAGCACCTGAATTTCCCCAGTGCGAAAGCGCTTTAAGGCACGCTGTCGAGCGCCTTGAGATTTGTTTCCATGGATTGCATCCGCCACAATTCCGGCTTTAGTAAGCTGCATCGCAATCCTATTAGCGCGGTGCTTGGTCCGAGAAAATGCAATAACCCTCTTAAACTCAGGGTTGGACAAAATATTTTCTAGCAACTTTCGTTTATCACTGGATGAGACGTGATAGACACACTGTTTGATACGCTCAACTGGGGTTGCCTGCGGCGTTACCTCAACGCGAACTGGTTTGTAGAGAAGGTCACTAGAAAGTTTTCCCACCTCACCGGGCATCGTTGCCGAGAACAACAACGATTGTCGCTCTTGCGGTAAAGCAGCAATAATTTTTCTAACGTCACGAACAAAACCCATATCAAGCATACGATCCGCCTCATCCAAAACAAGAATTTTGACGTTGCCCAATTTTACTATCCGCTGCTGCATAAGGTCTAGCAATCGCCCAGGTGTCGCAACAAGTACATCAATACCGCGGTTCAACGCTGTTACCTGGGATTTTTGGCTAACGCCACCAAATACCACCGTGTGTCGGAGGTGCATATATTTACTATATAGCCGGAACTCTTCGCTTATCTGGATCGCGAGTTCTCGAGTAGGTGCAAGAACTAAGCTGCGAGGGTTTCGAGATTTATTGTTTACCTCTACTTTTGCTAAATTATGTAGAATGGGAAGCGCAAAAGCGGCTGTTTTGCCAGTACCTGTCTGCGCAATGCCAAGCATATCGCGACCTTGAATAAGGTCGGGGATAGACCGAGCCTGAATAGGCGTCGGGGTGGAATGCCCGCGTTCTTTTAACGCACGCTCGATCGGTTCGGCTAAACCGAACTCCGAAAAATTACTAATACTCACTAATAGATTCCTTATATGCTATTAGACTCACACGTTCTAATGACCGCAGACGTCTTCTAGCGTTTGACCCGATACCGGGCGCGGCCGGAATGGGTTGCATTTTTAATTATTGGTCTCACGACTTGGCACCCAAACTAGATACTTCGCGCTATCACAAGACAATCAACCAGGGGTAGATCGCCCCGGCAGAACAAAATGTCAAGTAAATCACATTTTTTAACAAAATATCCCTAGGGATGGACCCCGAAATCAAAGGGGTCACATCCGTTTAAAATTGATTGCAGAAAACTAAAATTGGTAAATTTTTACTTCAACAATTCTGATAAACAAACCGAAACACCGGCGGTTAATCCCATTACTTGCACTCGAAAGATCTTTATCCATAAAAGGGAGATTCCGACACTCCCAGTGGACCTGATTAATGGTAAAAATTGAAAACAAAAGGCTGTATAGAAAATATATTCGAACTTCTAAGTACGGCCAGTACACCTTCGGGCATTAAAGATTTCGTTTGCACCAAAAAATAAATAAGTCCGTAATGATCCCTGTACAGTTTAGATAGGATCAACTATCTATAATGGCCTGCGGAAAAGGCTGTAAAGGGGAAGCTGATGGCCAAAAAAACTAACTATAGCTTTGAACGCCGGGAACGAGAAAAAGCACGCGCGCAGAAGAAAGCCGATCGGCAGAAAGCAAAACAAGACAAGTCTGACGAGCGCAAAGAGAATGAGATTAGTGCACAAACCAAACAATAGCCGTTAATTGTCTTAACCTTCCCCTGAAATGTTCCGTCAACAAGCTAACTCAAATATACGAATAATCAGTTCAGTTTTGAGACATTTTTTATGTTCAAACTAACAATTTTCAGGACATAATTTCGTCACTACCTATCATCATGTAAGTATAATGATCATGAACTCTTCCGGTTTTCCCCTCATCCGCGTTAGTGGCCTAAGCAAGAAATTTGGTACCGAAGAGATCCTCAAAGACATGACACTCGATATAGAGAAAGGAAAGGCGATAACACTTATTGGCACTTCCGGCTCTGGAAAATCGTTATTCTTTAAATGCCTGCAGGGGCTCATCCAGCCAGATGCAGGAGAAGTCCTCGTAAATGGTCAAGGTTTCCAACAAATGACATCGCGTGATCGTAGCGAGTTTACACAAAAAAGTAGCGTATTATTTCAATCTGGTGGCCTTTTTGATAGTCTATCTGTATGGGAAAATATTTGTTTTTTTCAAAACGGGCTCAGAAAAATATCAAAGGAAAAAGCTCGGCAAATAGCAGAAGAAAAGCTTGCTATTGTTGGATTAAAGCCTGACGTATGTGATCTTTACCCAAGCGATCTATCAGGTGGTATGCAAAAGCGTGTTGGCTTCGCTCGCGCCATCGCCAATGACCCAGAGATACTATTTCTAGATGAGCCTACAGCGGGTCTTGATCCAATTATGAGCAATGAAATCTGCCACTTCATTTCCGATAGCGTCTCGGCTTTGGGGGCAACGACGATTTCGATATCAAGCGATATCAAGACAGTGGAACGTATTTCTGATCGGGTAGCAATGATGCATGATGGTTGCATTGTTTGGGATGGTCCGGTGGACCAATTGTATACTTCGGGCAATGACTGGGTTCACCAATTCGTAAATAAACTCGCAACTGGGCCGATTGAAATTAGCGCATAGAAAAAAATTGGGGGTCGATAGAAATTTATAATGCTAAAAAGGCATGCCTGGGTGATTTTTTTTAAATTGCAACAAAACCAAATCAACTAACATTTTGCGAAAGTAATATAAGATTAAGTCTATTTTCCGTCGGTTTCATCAGAAACCTTAGTGGGTGTCAGAAAAATTACGTTTGAACCTTCTGATATGGGGAAATACGGGGAAGCCAACGCGGGACATTCAACTTATAGATAAGGTATTCTTCACCAAAACGCCGCTCTAGGTTAGGCTCTTCGAATAGAACAAAATACGCTGAATTAATAATCACAAAAACGACCATCCAAGAAAAAATCTCCCACGATTGAAGGAGAATTGATTCTGAAATCAACAAAAGTATCACTCCTATTATCATGGGATTACGAACAAATAGGTAGGGGCCTTCCACTACAAAATTCTTTATTGGGTCCCAAGGAGCGGGTGTCCCGCCCCCGCCCTTTTTGATGAAAATACGCATTGTCCAAATTGCTAAGAACAAGCCTACGGCAAGAAACAACAATCCAAACGCCAGCGCCAGAATAGAGCTGGGTATAAATCTTGTGAGCGACACATCATCCCTAGATAGCCATAAAATTGTTAATGGAATAAAAACCAATACGTTACCAGGCAAGAGAATTATTGCTTTGATGAAAGGTAAATTCATTTATTTTACCTATGATATAAAGAAATTTTATCCTGAAAATCAGGTTGTTAATTTCAATGGTTTGTCTAAGCCAGCCTTTACAACCCTTAGTTTCTGCTTATGAGCGCACAAACTTTGAATTGATTTTGACTTCACATCCGTCTGGACCACTAAGTAGAAAAAAATCATGCCCAGGTCTTTTTCGGGTAATATCCGACGGGGCCATGCCCTTGATTTGGCATTCATCCCACGCAACATCAATATCGTCGACCTTGAAATCAAATTGCAAATAGTTGTCTATTAATTTGGTTTCGGACGTTTGCGTTAATTGCACTCTGGTATTGTCAACCAACTCAACAACGGCGAACCCATGACGATCGACGTCTTGCCTTCCGCCGAGCGACTCAAAAAATTCAATTGCTTTAGAAAGATCACTCACTGGCAACCGCAAATGAGCTAAGGTAACAGCTGAATTTGAATTGTTTTGCATGTCATAAGCGCCTATCAGGTTAAATTTAACTAGCAGAATAGCCTATTGTTATTAGCCTAGATAGATATTACAGATTTTACATCGATAGATAGGCGAGACACGAACTGTGTTAGATAAATTCCAAAAGGACCATATGCCTAAGAAACGTTTAGCCAGAATAAGTGCGGGTCCATCAGACTACATCAAAACAAAAACAAGGCTTCCCCATTTTAACTTCATATTTTGGTGGGTTTTTTCAATTGTTTTCTGCATCACGCCAAATGTTTTAGCAGGAGAACAAGAGATTTGGCGCGCCCTTTCATCGAAAGGCAATATTGCTCTTATACGACACACCATTGCACCGGGTGTTGGAGATCCACCTGAATTTTCAATTAACGACTGCGATACCCAAAGAAATCTCTCTAAAGAAGGCCGTCTTCAAGCTAAAAGACTTGGCGACCGCTTCCGAAAAAATGGCATAGAAACCGCAAAAATATTTTCTAGTCAATGGTGTCGATGCCTCGAGACAGCGTCACATTTAAAGCTTGGCAAAGTTGAGGAACTCCCCATTCTCAATTCTTTTTATCGACGGTATGAGCGCGAGGATGAGCAAACCAAGGGGTTAGAAAGGTGGATTGTCCGTCAAAAAATTAATCAGCCAATCGTCTTAATAACCCACCAAGTTAATATAACTGCTTTGACCGGCATTTTCCCTGCTGAGGGAGAGCTCGTAGCTATCAAGGTAGCAGAAAACGGCAAAATACAAGTCCGAGGCACAATTGAGAACAATTAAAATGGCTCTCCCAAAAACCGAAAAGGGCATCCCTAAGGCCCCACATGATATTATTGGTCTTTTCTTATTTATCTCTCTCTGCCTTCTAGTATCTGCTCTGGGGGGTGCTATCACATCCACCACGGTTGATACCTGGTACCAGGGGATAAATAAACCATCATTCAATCCTCCCGACTGGGTTTTCGCCCCAATTTGGATAACTCTGTACATACTAATGGGAATTGCAGCCTGGCGGATCTGGAGAAAAACTCGGCCTAAATTAATTACAACTTCGCTTGCCGTTTTTTATGCACAACTCGTCCTTAACTTAATTTGGTCATATTTGTTCTTTGGTATACAACGGATTGACCTGGCATTATTAGAAATCGTTATCCTACTCATCGTGATCATGGCGAACACAGTTCTATTTTGGCGGTTAGATAGGCAAGCCGGTATATGTTTCCTTCCCTATGTTGCCTGGGTGACCTATGCGATGATCCTTAATGCCTCAATCTGGATCCTAAATTAGGAATCATAGACAAATAATAAAATAGAAAATCTGGAACATCACCTTACTAAAGAATGATAATTTGTAAAATGCCCCCGTGGCTTTTTTTTCGGTGTTCAATAAGCATCCCAGTGGCGAAATAACAAAATGAAAATTTATAAGACTACCGTAATATTATTGTTCTTGAATATTCATTGGCCTGTTAGCGCTTCGGAGGCGCTAATTACAGAACGAATTCGAAGCATGGAAGTAGCCGAAATAGCGATGGAATTAATTCAGAAAAGTATAGCGAGTGCTGACTATAAAACAGCTACGAAAAATGCCGAAAAGGTCAAGAACTTCGCGGATCATATACTAACCTATTTTCCAATAGGTTCGGGGGCCTCTGCCTCCAACTCTTCGGAGGCGAGTAACGATATTTGGGAAGATTTTTCTGCATTTAAATCTAATGTGGAAGATTTAAGGTATTATGCAAAGCAAATGCTTTCAGGGGCTAAGACTAATAAAAGAAGGGTAATTTTAGACGCTTTTATTGAAGCTTCGAATACCTGCGACAATTGTCACAGTCAATTTCGCAATTAATGGTTAACCGTATAATTTTTTTTCAAGGCATATTTTGGCTTATTTTATATTAGCTTCACGACTAACATTCCCAATTTTTTAGATTAGGAAAGAGACACATTATACTAGAGGAAGTCGTCCGTGTACGTATGTATTTGTAATGCAATCAAAGAAATAGAGTTACGTGAAACCGTCCACAAGGGCGCCCGTAATGCAGATGGCGCCTATTCCGATCTCGGTGCTGAGTTTGCATGTGCCCAGTGCAAAGACCATGCCCAAGAGATCATAGATGACGAAATCCATAATCTTAAATAAATAATTTTTGGTTTGTTGCGAATAAGACTTAGTATTATTATCGTTTAATTTCAATAACTTATGGACATTATAAACAAAATAACATAAAATAAAGGAGAAAATAAACTTTTTTATAGCTTAAAGAGAGAAGGCTGATGAAAGGTGAACGCAAGATTGTAAGCGGACTTAATGACGTACTTGCCAATCAGTTGATATCGATCAACCAAACCTTTCTCCATTCCCGCATCCTCAATGACTGGGGCATCACCCGTTTCGGCGAAAAGGAATACAAAAAATCAATCCAAGATATGAAGCAGGCCGATCATTTGATTGCCCGAATTCTATTTCTTGAAGGCTTGCCTAACATGCAACAGTTAGGGCGCTTGCGGATTGGTGAGAACCCCGAGGATATTCTTAAATGTGAGCTTGATCTAGCACTCGACATGCGAAATTCACTAGCTGAAGTAATAAAACTTAGCGAAGAGGAGCACGATTATGTTTCTCGCCTATTACTGGTCAATAATTTAGAGGATGAAGAAAAGTTCATTGACTGGATAGAAGAACAAGAGACTTTAATTGAATTGACCGGCCTACCGAACTTTATCCAATCACAAAGCTGAGGAAAATATCATGAAAGGTACAAATGTTGTTATCAAAACCTTGAATGCTCTTCTAACCGGGGAGCTTTCATCGGCTGATCAGTATTTTGTTCACTCCCGAATGTATCATGATTGGGGTTTTAATGCGCTATACGAACGAATAAAGCACGAACAAGAAGATGAGTTGTTGCATGCCGCACAAATAGTGGAACGCATACTATTTTTAGAGGGCACTCCGGATATTGCGTCACGCGCAAAACTTAAAATCGGCAAAAATGTGCCACAAATGCTTAAAAACGATCTGAGTTATGAATTAGCCGTTGTAAAAAGCCTAAAGAAAGCAATTGCTATTTGTGAAAAAGAGCAGGACTACGTTACTAGAGATCTACTTATTTCATTGCTCAAAGATACTGAAGAAGACCACACGCATTGGTTAGAACAGCAGCTTGGCCTAATAGATAAGATGGGCCTTGATAATTATTTACAAAGCCAGACCGAATAAACCATTAGTCTAAGACAAAATTAAAGGACGAGGTGGGCTCCGCTATGGGGGCGTTTGAAATGCTTTATGCCGCCAAGCATTAACAAATAGTAGCACCATCATTACAGCACCACCGATGCCAACGATATAGAAAGCATTTTCTAGGCCAGCAAACTCAACGATAGCGCCCACCACAGGGGGTAAAGCTGTGTTCATTACTCGATTGGTTGTAGTTCTCAAGCCAACGCCCTTGCCTTGGGTGTTTGGATTTAGGGCTCTCCCTAAGATCGAAATCATCAGGACTTGGCTGAAACCCAGGCAACTGCCCCGTATCGCAATCACTGCCATTAAGAGCGCATAGCCACCAAGCAACGGTGTTATGCCCATAAATACGATGGTTCCCAGCACGGAAAGGACAAGAAAAAAGGCTGGCTGAATGTAGCTTGTCAGCCGTCCCGTTATAAGGGCTCCAATTGCACCAATGGTCGCAGAGGCTGCAAACAACAAGCCAATCTCAGTCGCCGTAATACCAACGCCTTCCAGATAAACCACGTAGAAGGAATTTTGCATGGACGTGCTCGAATGCCGAACGAAGGAAACCATCATTACAAATAGGATTGCTGGAATAGCGAGCAAACGAAAGGCATCCATATAATCGGCCCAACGTGGCACCAAATCTCGTGCTGTTGCCGCACGTTCTTCTGTCCTTAAAGCTTTAGGTAAATGGGGTAAACATAGGGCTGCTAAAAAGGCACCGCCGCCCCATAAACTAAGTGTCGCGAAAGCTCCCCACGGCCCCATCTTGTCCCAGGCCAATCCAATAATCAGCGGGCCTGCAAAATGTCCAATCCGCAAGGTAAAAGCCAGCCTCCCCGCATATACTTCGCTGCCTCGCATGATCTGACCGATCATCGCCTGGGCACCCGACCACCCCATAGTGTCTGCCATTCCGACTATCATCTGTAACGCAATGACAGCCCAGACCCATGGCATTGCCGGAAATAAAATCGGAACGGTAGCACTGATCAAGCCAAACCAGAGCATAATTCGTCTGGTGCCAAATCGGTCCATCATTGCCCCACCGTGGATTGATAAAAATAACGGCAAAAAATGCCGGGCGCCTAGAGCAATACCTATCATTAAAGGAGGCACGTTTAGCTGGAGAAGCCATAGAGGCATGATTACAGCAACCATCATGCCCATACTGTGATTGAGTGCTCCACAGGCATACACCGCACCCTGAATACGCCAGTCGATGCGCTCGTCATCAGCCATGTTTACCCTTCTGCCCACAAAGTAGTTTTTGGTTGTTTAATAGAAGCCAGCCGGCTTGGAATTAACGACTCAAACTGTCTTTTATTACCGATGACAGATAACCAAATTAGATGGCAAACAAACACACGTCTATGGTTGGCAAGAAAGATACAGTGTTTGTGAACTTGGGCACTGGAACAGTCTTCTAGCCAATGGGATCTCAGGGAAATTAGCACTGCATATATAAGCTGTAACAATAGACAACTCATAAAATCTTTTTGGGTAAATTTTTAGCGCGGATCAAGTCGAATTAGGCCTAAGCGCTGACCACTGAAACTATCTATAAGCAGCAAGGCCTGCTTTTTATCGTCCAGTTTAAGCCTCAAAACTAAACGGTTATTATCTATAATTGTCTCCAAGACTGTGGCGTCTTTAGGGATAATAATAAGCTTTTCACCAAATCCTCTTTCAACCGGCACGGTCACCTCTGCAGGCGAATTCATCACCCCTGCATTCTTTGTATCGCCAGATCTTTTAACGACAGTTACAATCACAACTGTTAATCCGAAGACGATTAACAGCCCCATTCCGATCACCAAAGCCTTGAGCCCGCGCATTTATTATGCTCACTCTATTTTTATGACAATACCAAACGACCCTTCACCTCCCAATAACAACCAACATCAGGTTGTGGCTGAGCATAGCAACGATAGGCTGGACCGCCTTTTAGCCAATGCCCTGCCCGATCAATCACGCACCAGAATCAAAAACCTGATCAAACAAGGACATTTATCTCTCGCGGGCGGGACGATAACCGACCCCTCATACCGGGTCAAACAAGGGGAGGTGTACAGTCTTGAAATTCCAGCAGCTGAACCAGCAGCTCCTGAGCCAGAAACGATCCCGCTAAATATTATTCATGAAGATGATGACCTGATTGTAATCGATAAACCCGCTGGACTTGTTGTTCACCCTGCTCCGGGCAATAGCAGTGGTACGTTGGTAAACGCGCTTCTTGCCCATTGCGGAGATAGCCTCTCCGGTATCGGCGGCGTAAAACGGCCAGGAATTGTCCACCGCCTTGATAAACAAACCAGTGGGCTGATAGTCGCTGCCAAAAATGACCATTCCCATACTAACCTTTCAGAACAGTTTTCAACGCGAACAATAGATCGTGCCTATCAAGCGTTAGTTTGGGGGGTACCGCGGCCAGCTACTGGGACTATTAAAACTAATATCGGGCGGAACAGACATAACCGAAAGAAAATGGCAGTTTTACAAAATGCTGGAAAGCACGCCATTACGGGTTACAAAGTTCTCAGACGGTTTGGGGAGTTTGCCAGTCTCGTTGAATGCAAACTTTCAACTGGACGCACCCATCAAATTCGTGTCCATATGTCAGATATCGGACATCCAGTTATTGGCGACGGGGTTTATGGCAGCGGGACAACTCGTGCGCGCCGTGCGCCGATAAATGAAGAAACCTACGCTTATATTAAACAGTTACGGGGGCAGGCCCTGCACGCATTTTCCCTCGGTTTCCGCCACCCAAGGACAGACGAAATACTCAATTTTTCGTCTCAATTACCTATTGAAATTAAAGAATTAATTACTTTATTAGAAAGTTTTTAAATCCTTGAAATCGGATGATCGAGCCCTTATGTATCAAAAGGAGAGTATTGTCATCGTTTTACGGCAATTGTGTGCTAGCTAAATAGAGGAAACAGAAAAGAGGGAAAGGGTATGGCTACTAATCTTCCAGCGCTCGCCGGACTAGATCCCAGCACAAATCTTTCACGGTATCTTTCTCAAATTCGGAAATTTCCGATCCTTGAGGCAGAGGAAGAATTTATCCTGGCCAAAAATTGGACTGAGCGCGAAGACACAGAGGCCGCCCATAAGCTAGTGACTAGCCATCTTCGGCTAGTCGCTAAAATCGCGATGGGATACCGAGGGTACGGCTTACCATTGGGCGATTTGATTTCAGAGGGAAACGTTGGACTGATGCAAGCAGTAAAACGTTTTGACCCGGACAAAGGTTTTCGACTTTCAACCTACGCAATGTGGTGGATCAAGGCATCAATTCAGGAATATATCCTGCGTACTTGGTCCCTTGTGAAAATAGGAACAACAGCCGCGCAGAAAAAGCTATTTTTTAATTTACGTAAAATCAAAGGGCAACTTCAAGCGATCGATGAGGGCGATTTATCACTAGAAAATGTGCAAAAGATTTCGGAGCGGCTTAATGTTTCTGAGACGGAAGTAGTCTCAATGAACCGCCGCCTCTCAGGGCCAGATAATTCCCTCAACGCTCCACTTGCAGCAGACGGTGACGGAGAGTGGCAGGATTGGCTCGTTGACGAATCTGCGAACCAAGAAGAAGTTCTTGGACAGGCGGAAGAGCTTGCTGGACGTCGAAGGCTTCTAGCCAACTCACTCACCAATCTCAATGAACGGGAACGTTATATTTTTGTCGAGAGGCGTCTGACAGAAAACCCTAAAACACTCGAAGAACTTAGTGAGGAGTATAATATTTCGCGGGAACGGGTACGCCAAATTGAAGTTCGTGCCTTTGAAAAAGTCCAGAAATCGATAAAATCTGCAGCACTTCTAGACTGATTATTGTATTCTGTACGATTGAATTTTCACCACAAAATTAAGTATTCCAAACTTCATCGAATTTTTTAATCAACTAGAAAAGGGTCATGCACTAAAATAGTGTCTTCACGTTCTGGGCTCGTCGAAAGTAAAGCAACAGGCGTCTCAATCAACTCTTCTATTCTTCTAATATATTTTACCGCTGTCGCCGGCAAATCGGCCCAGCTTCTGGCCCCACGGGTACTTTCGGACCACCCGGCCATAGTTTCGTAAACAGGCTCCACCCCTGCCTGTGCATCACGGCCGGAGGGAAAGAAGTCGTATTCATCCCCCTGGTAACGATACCCTATACAAACCTTGAGTTCTTCGAAACCATCTAAAACATCAAGTTTAGTAAGAGCAATACCGTCAATACCCCCAATTTTTATGGCTTGTCGTACCATCGTAGTGTCAAACCATCCACATCGACGGCTACGACCAGTTACTGTTCCAAATTCATGACCTCGTTCACCGAGCATTTGACCGACTTTGTTATCTTGCTCGGTTGGGAATGGCCCACTACCGACCCTCGTTGTATAGGCTTTTGTAATACCTAGGACATATCCAATTGATTTAATTGCAGCACCCGACCCAACAGCTGCCTGAGCCGCATGCGTATTTGAAGAAGTGACAAAAGGATATGTCCCATGATCAACATCGAGCATAGCCCCTTGAGCGCCTTCAAATAGGATACGTTCACCATTATGCCGGGCTTCATCAAGTCGCCTCCAGACGTTGTCAGCATAGGGTAATAACCGAGGTGCTAAATCACGCAATTTTTCAAGTAACTCTTCACGATTTATTGATTTAGCCCCGTGCCCCTTTAAAAGCGCATTGTGGTGCATCAATAAATTATCGACTCGATCTTCCAAGGTTTCTAACTCGCCAAGATCGCAAACCCTTATCGCTCGCCGAGCTACTTTATCTTCATAGGCTGGGCCAATACCCCGCCCCGTTGTTCCAATCTTATCGCTCCCCCTTGCTTCCTCGCGCGCTCTATCTAATGCGCCATGTAATGGTAAAATTAATGATGCGTTTTCGGCGACTTTAAGAGTTTCGGGGGTTACCGCAATCCCCTGTTCTCGCAAACCATCTATTTCAGCAAGTAATGCCCAAGGATCAACGACTACTCCATTTCCGATAATCGAAATTTTATCAGGCCTTACAACACCTGATGGCAAGAGACTAAGTTTATATGTAATATTATCAATAACCAGAGTATGGCCGGCATTGTGACCACCCTGAAATCGAACAACCACGTCCGCCCGGTTTGACAACCAGTCCACTATTTTACCTTTTCCTTCGTCTCCCCACTGTGAGCCGACGACCACTACATTTGCCATTTTGGCTTCTATCCTTTTACTAATTGAGGGCCTTTTTCGCCGAAGAAATGTGAACAAGTTAGATGTTTTGCTTCTTCACAAAGATCAACAGTAACATCAAGAGATGAAACCGTTACCCAACCATCTTTTTGTAAATCTAATTTGGTACTGCGGGTGGTTTTACGTGGTATCAAAATTCTCCGACCACCCTTCAATGTAGGTAACATGCTGAGGATCGTATCGACATTTAGTGTGACGCCAGTGGCCCGCTCGTCATCGTCCGAAAAGTCTCCGCTGACGCGATACCGTCCACCACGAGCCAACTCGCCCGCTACACCTTTCGCAAAAATGGTAAAGCCGATACCGGTGTGATATTCAAACCCTCGATTTTCAACAGGATCAAGTGTCAATCGCAAA
>CAYZDH010000016.1:0-20410 GCA_964477025.1 uncultured Rhodospirillaceae bacterium
AGTTGTTTTGCTTTTAGAAATGCAACGTAGACATTTACTGGCAGCCAAGGGTGTGTCTCCACAATAGACCTCTTGATACCGATCATATGCATAATCGGAAACATCCCTGTTTTAGAAAAGTAGTCCTGTTCTGCACTCTTGTAGTCTGGAAATAGGCGGTCAATATTCTCATTGGTATGATAGCTCGATGGCGCCCTCGCAGAAATCACTGCATCGACCTTGCCTTCATCCAGGTACTCGGCAAGCGTTTTATCTACCGGTATGCTTTGCAAATCGATCTCATCCGGGAGATGCAATGGGGCACGCTCTTCGCGCCCCCCTTCTTCCAGGCCACCATTCCGCCAATGAATCGATGATGCTTTAACTCCGTATTCATCTTCAAGAATACCCCTAACCCACAAAGCGGCAGTCATCTGATATTCTGGAACACCGATAGTCTTACCAGCCAAGTCTTCAGGCCGATTAATTCCACGATCGGTGCGGATGTAAATTGAGGAATGCCGAAATAAGCGCGAAACAAACGCAGGGATGCCAATGTAGGGACTACCGCCGCGGGACTGAACATTCATGTAGCTCGACATTGAAAGCTCCGTGATATCGAACTCTTCATATTTAAAGGCACGATGAAAGGCTTCTTCAGGGGACATCGCACTTGCTACAACATTGCAACCATCAACTTCTACCGTTCCATCAAACAAAGCCCGGGTTCGGTCGTAGTTACAACACGCGAGACTAACGGTCAGTTTTCCCATTTTTCGTTCCCCTTATATTGAAGTTGCGATCATTATCTCTGCGCACTGAATACGAAGCAAGACAGTCGGGGGTATATAAAAAAGAATTTTGTAAAAAGCTTTTTTTCTTGTTTTAAAAGTTTCCCAGACTCCGGTTTCAAACTCGAACAAATTCAGTCGCCGACCAAAATAATAGCCAACTGTATTTAGCCCTCTGGTCATTGACAGATTACTAGTCTATTCCCAGACTAAATTCTCAGGAGAAACGCCATGGATAGCACTTTAAAAACCTCAGACTTAACCGAAGATGTAAAGCGCGAGTTAGATAAACTCATAAAGCTATGTCGAATTCTAGAAATTGAGGGGCATGGCGATCGCACCTTAGGATTTGCAAGCATCCGTGACCCAAATGGCAATGGAATGTGGATCAAGAGGTCCCATATCGCGCTTGGGGAAGTCTTCGATTACCGAGATTTTTTTCATATTGGCTTGGATGGAACAGTCTTTTCCGGTGAAGGCCGATGTCATGGGGAATGGCCGATCCATGCTGCTATTTTTGAAAAGCGAGAAGATATCAATGCTGCTATTCACACCCACCCACTTTATGGTTGTGTTGTTTCTTCCAGCATTGAACCCATGCGCCCAGCCGGTTATCAGCAAATCTTTTTTCCAAAACCACCACCCCGATACGAAGGGTCTTCAGAACTTATTGTCAAACTCGAGACTGGCCGGGAGGCCGCCGCTGTATTGGATGATAACTATTGTATGTTTCTGCGTAATCACGGTGTTGTTGCTTGTGGTACGTCGGTTGAGCATGCCTTAATAATCGCAACAGCGCAGGAAGCTGCATGCAAGGAGTTTGTCAAAACTAGTAGTGCTAGGTTTGATTGGTCATATCCAGATGATGACGAGCAGAACCGCAAAATCAAGGGCCAAGAACGGAATGTTCCGGTTTTTTGGGAATATTATTGCCGTAAATTAGCCCGCGCTGAAATGTTAGGACATTCGATACTTTCAACAGAGCGGGTTCCCGTTAAGTAGGTCAATGGACATCATTAAATATAATCGACTTGAGCTTAGGCATCGGTGGGGGGCAAAACGATTCCAATGCCGCGTTCTTTAGCTCTTTCATAAATATGATGGCAGACGGCGACGTCTTGCGAAACCATTCCTGTGGTGTGGATTAAGATCCGCTCATCATCATCTTCGCGACCGGGAACATTTCCGGTCACAACATCGCAAATTTCCCCGTGGAGTTGTTCCTGCGAAAACTCACCACTATCAATCATATTTCGGAATTCTTTAGTAACGATATTAACGTCCCAACCATCGATAACGACCTTATCAAAGGAAGCCCAGCCTGCGGGATCCATTTCACGCCGCGCCAGCGATATGTAGGTAGCTCCTGGCTTTACCCATTCTTCACGAGCAATAATTTCAGTAGACGTCGTGCCACCGATACCAATATCAGAAGTCCTCACAACCTCTTCAATCGAATCCACCGGAACTACCGGAATTCCGAGTTCCGCCGACCATTTCTCCGAAAATGCATTACGGGTCTCTGGGCGCCTTGACGTACAAACGATTTTTTCGAACTCAAACATCGTGCGTAAACAGGCTAGACAGTTGACTCCCATTGTCCCGATACCCACCAGCCCGAGAACTTTTGGTTCCCTTGGCGCCATCCATTTAAGCGGGAGTATCGCTGCTGCAGTGCTTCGTATTGCATAGGACCAATGTTCTTCAATAATAGCCTTCGCATGCCCAGTCATGGGGTCTGCAAGCATTATGTAACGCGCGCATTCTAGTTGTCCTACCGTATTTCGCACACCATCATCATAATAGTTATACATTCTTACCCCGGTCGTCGGGATATCTTTTAGAAGCACACCCTTAACGTGCCAATGATTGTGGTAGGGTGCATCAGCATCAAGCTTCCATGAAGACGGCTCAGACCATTGCACCGAACCTGCAGCATGCATTCTATAGACGTCCTCACAAATCTCCATTGCATCTTCGACGCTTAACAGATCAAGCGTTTCCTTATATGGAATAAAACGAACCCCTTCGAGTGTCATATCTACTACTCCTAATTTTTAGTTAATCTAGCGCGCCTGATCAGTGGACGCCACGACGGATGCACAATAAGGTCTTTTATGACAAGCCAGAGATTTCTTTAAAGGACCTGGAGATACACGCGATCTGATCGCATTTCCAAATAGTGGAGGTTAGAACAATTATGGACCCCATTTTACAAAGCTTCTTAAACGGATTCCCGACACTTCTTCTCCACTTTTCGGTGACTCTCGGCATGTTGGGGGTGGGTATCTGGATCTACCAGCTAATAACACCCTGGCATGAGATGCAGTTAATTCGGGCGGGTAATCTAGCGGCGGCAACATCTTTCTCAGGCGCTATTCTTGGACTTGCAATACCTTTGGCATTCTGTATGGCAACGAGTGTGGGCGTCCTTGATATTATAATCTGGGGAATAGTAGCATTAGTAATCCAGCTACTTACATTCCGGCTGGTCGATATTTTATTGCGAGGCCTACCTAAAAGAATAGAGGATGGCGAGATAGGCGCCGCAATCCTCGTTGTAGCCGTTAAGCTTTCTGTGGCCTTGATCAATGCCGCCGCAATTGCTGGATAAGCTGGCCTAACTATCATGCGAATTTGGGATGCTTTGGCCGTAGTTGGGATGATATTGTTCGCAATAATCGGAAAGTATTATCCTTCAAAACACAGCTCGCCCCATGAAGGCCGTAGAATACCGATCGAGATTGTCAAACCACCACATATCGCTGCGCCAACTCGTCAAGCTGACGCCGGCCCAGTTTTCTCGATTACATTAGAAGACAAACAACGGTCTTCGACTGGAACAGCATTTTCAGTCAATAACAATGGGACTTGGGTTACAGCGAGACACGTAGCAGATGGTTGCGACAAAATTGCACTTCAGAAAGCAAAACGAAATTTTGTTCGTGTGCAGCGCGTAAAACATCATCCCAATGCGGATATCACTTTTCTACAAACCAACGGTGGTACTCCCCCTTTGCCAGGAATTGAAAAACGTGTTTTCCGCGGACAGGATGGTTATTCATTTGGTTTTCCCAAGGGCGAGCCGGGCGATGTTCACGCCAAGGTAATTGGTAAACGCACAATGGCTGTTCGAGGGAGATATTCAACTCGTGAACCTGTTGTCGCCTGGACACAAATTCGCCGAGTACCTGATAGAGGTACTCACCTGGGTGGTATTAGTGGCGGTCCATGGGTCGATAATAAAGGCCGGATAATTGGAGTACACGTCGCTGGTGCTCCACGCCGGGGACGATCGTATTCTTCGACACCGGAGAGTCTTATATATGTTCTAAATCGGGCCGGCGTTGATACTAAAACTATAGGCGCGGATAGAGACAGGATTTCAGTTAACAAACTCGATTTTCCAAAAATCGGAGAAAAACTCCGCCGCCGACTTACCGTGGCTAAGGTCTATTGCCTCGTCGGAGGACGTTGGCGTTAGGCGCCTTCTGCGCTCGCCGGTGCCGCATCCGGATTCCACTGCCCTCGCCGCATCCTTACAACCGTATATGAGTCAAACACCCCAGCTTTTCTCAACGGCTCATCATCAGCGAAAGCATCAGCGGCAGCTCTATTTAAAACATTGATAATCAGGCAGCTTCCCAGACGAGTTTCGCTATCATCAGCCAAAGTCGCGCCGCCAAGAACGAGAATGTCTTCGTGAGCTTTAAGATAAGCAAAATGCTCATTCCTGGCTGTTTCCCGCCTTGCAGCACCATTTTCTCCATCGACGCCATAACACATGTAAAGCATAAAATTTTTCTCCTTAGTCCCGCTTTTTAAGGGGAACTCAATTAACTTTTTGTAAATAAGCTCAAAGACAATAACTATTTTTTTTGTTTTTTATCAATAACTTAATTAATTCTAAAAAAATTTTTAAGTCAGTATGGATTCATTAAAAAATAGGGTTTTCCCCAATTTCTAAATTATGAATTTTGATATTATCAATATAAATTTTCTCTTTAATCTGATTCGTAGAAATAAAGAAAATTTTTATTACTATAAATTTTTTTTCGAAGACTTTAATAAGTAATCTTTACTAAATAAATAAATTATAACAATAATAAATAAAAATAAAAACTCTATATACAATGTTCTTTTCAAATCAACATTTTTACGTATAGGCTCCTCCTGCCTTAACAAGCAGAGGTAGTTATGGATTACTTAACAAAGAACTTACGGTCGTTATTGGAGTTTGGAATACTCACGATAGCGTTGCTAACAGTACTTCAAGTTCTTTTCGGATCAGGCATCGTTTCTTTCTTTGGGATTGATGTGATCAGCAATATAGGAAAAATTGTTGGTGCATTCGGAAAAGAAGGCCTTGTTGGCGTTATAGCGGCTATATTAGCAGCGTGGCTAATTATAAGGCAGCGCCCATTCGACGACGATTAATTTACACCAATTCTAGCCATTCAGAGAGCTAGAATAAGTATAAAATTTGATTCTGGGAACTGAAGACATCTACAAATCTGATGAAAAACGTTATTATTGAAGCAAACTAAGGAGAGAATCTAGTGATTGATACTGTAAGAGGCTGGCTTAAGCAATTAATTGAATTTGCCATGGTTCTAATTGGCCTTGGTATAGTTTTACAGGTCCTGTTTCCCAAGGCATTAATCTTTATTAACTCTGATGTCGCGGGCAATTTAATAGGCCTAATCAATCAGTTTTCTGGTGCGGGTCTGGTCGGTGTAATTGCTGTCTTCATAGCGATTTACTGCATAAGACGTTAGACGCTTAAAAAACCCGTTTAAAATAAAATTAATAGCGCATCCTCTTTATAGAAGGTGCGCTATTATTTTTTATCCATAAAGGGCTAAGTTCAGGCTATAAGTTTGGTTACAAAACGACTTGTTGTGGGGGAGAACTTATATTTAGAGGAGGTGCTGCTTCCTCGAATTTTTCGATCTCTACTAAAGCCGTTGTAGAAGTGGGGGCCTGACCAATTTTTGAGGTTCCATAATCCCTGGTCAGAACATTCGGATTTCCGTGTATTTCCAAACAACCAGGCTCTCCATTATCTGAATCGTACCAAGCACCAGCGGATAGACGAATAACATTTTGGCGAATATTGTCGTTAATTACCGCTCCAGCTAAACATTGCCCCCTACCATTGAATATGCGGACAACATCACCAGAGTTTATTCCGCGTTTAACGGCATCTAAGGGATTTATTTCTACGGGTTCGCGGCCAGCCACTTTAGAAGCTGCACTTACTGGGCCACCATCCATTTGGCTGTGAAGTCTATCTTTAGGCTGACTCGACATTAAGTGTAAGGGATAATCTTTCGTTTTTGGTGACCCTAGCCATTCCGCCGGTTCCATCCAAGTCACATGTGGGGGGCAATCGTCATAACCAAATTTTTCGATTTTTCTTGTATACAGTTCAAACTTTCCAGAACGCGTTTTGAGCCTGTTTACTTTTGGGTCTTCCCGAAAGTCTGAGAAAAGTGTGTATTCATCTTCACGGTCCGGGATCTTGAACCAGCCTTTTTCCCAAAACGCATCGAAATCTGGCATCGCCGCTTTATTCGTTTTTGCACCGTCACGACAACTTTCATACAGAAAACGCAGCCAGGCATCCTCATCGCGGCCTTCGGTAAATTCTTTTTCACAACCTAGGCGTTTTGCTAACTCAACTAAAATATCAAAATCATTTTTTGACTGCCCAACAGGATCAATCGCTTTTTCCATTACAACGAGGTAGGGATCCCGCGCAGCCGAACCAAAGTCATTACGCTCCAATGACGTTGTCGCCGGCAAAACAATATCTGCATGCCGAGCGGTGGCAGTCCACCATGGCTCATGGACGATTACGGTTTCCGGTCGCTGCCAACCAAGCCGCAACCTATTAAGATCTTGATGGTGGTGGAAAGGGTTACCGCCAGCCCAATAGATCATTTTGATATTGGGGTAGGTAATTTTTTTACCATTATAATCAAAAATTTCTCCTGGATTGAGACGCGCATCCGCGATCCGTGCCGCAGGAATTGCGTAATAAGTCGGGTTACGGCCAGCACTCATTGACGGCGGTCGAAATAACGGTGGTGCATTACCCATGCCGCCTGTAGATCCATAACCAAAGGTATAGCCGCCACCCGGCAGTCCAATTTGGCCAAGGACGCTCGCAAGTAAAATCAATGCCCAGAAAGGCTGTTCACCATGATCACCACGTTGCAACGACCAAGTTGCCGACATCATCGTGCGCCCGGATGCCATCTGCCGTGCCAGCTTGGTTAATACCTGGGAATCAATACCCGTAATTGATGACGCCCAATTAGTATCCTTTGGCTGTCCATCTGTTTCTCCCATAAGATATGGCTTAACGCGTTCAAACCCTTCGCAATAATTCTCGAGAAAGTCCGCGTCATGCAAATCTTCTACTATCAACGTATGAGCAAGCGCCAACATCATCGCCGTATCGGTATTGGGACGAATTGCTATCCAGACTGGGTTTAAAAATTCCGGTGCGTCATCGCGACAAGGGCTTACATTGAAGACATTCACACCTGCCGCCGAAAGTTTTTTCATAGACGGCAAAAATTCGTGGGCAACATTACCACCGCGGGCAGCCTGCGTATTCTTGGGATTAATTCCGCCAAAGACAACTAGGTTTTTAGCGTGTCGTTCCACAGCCGACCAGGAAGTCAGCGGCCCAGTAACCGACCGCATATCGCCTGCGATATGCGGTACAAAGGCCATCGCGGCACCAAAACTATAATTAGAGGACTGATCAACACATCCACCGGCTGCGAATAGAAATTTCCGGATCAGCATCCGTGCGTGATGAAATGTCCCTGCACTAGACCAACCGTATGAGCCACCAAGGATTGCATCATTACTATACGTTTCTTTAACCCGTTTTATTTCACTAGCAACAAGGTCATAGGCTTTTTCCCAACTGACTGGCACAAAAGGCTCGCGGCCACGTCCCTCCCCATTACCAGGCCCGTTTTTTAGCCAGCCCTCCCTAACAAATGGTTGCATAACTCGGGTCTCGGTATGAACCGAATGAGGAATGGATCCTAACATCGGTGATGGGTTCGGATCTTCTTCAAAAGGCTTAACCCCGGTCACACGACCATTCTCAACCTCCGCCAGATAGGCACCCCAATGAGATGAATTACGATAAAGTTTTGTCGCCATCATAAAATCCTTACAACTTAGGGTTTGATTTTAAGGCTAAAGGAGTGAGAACGCATCCCTTTTGGTTAGACATATTATTTACCCTTGGTTGCCCTGTTTCACTGCGCTCTATAATTTAATCCCATGTCTAAAAATATTGGCCAACCAATCATACGGAATGAAGATCTTCGCTTAGTAACTGGAAAAGGCGAATTCAGTGACGACCGTAATATGCCCAACCAAGGATTTGCCTCGGTTCTTCGTTCACCATATGCACATGGAAAAATTATAGAAATCGATCAAACCAAAGCAAAAAGAATGCCAGGAGTTCTTCTCATTCTTACCGGTAAAGATTGGCAAAATGCCGGCCTACCGCCACTACAAAATAATCCCATACCGAGTTCTAAAACCGATCCAACGCTGTTTGCGCCAGGAGGTGGTTTGCCGCATGCACGCGACCAATTCCCATTGCCGGTCAACCGTGTTCATTTTGTAGGGGAACCAGTTGTAATGGTTGTCGCCGAAAGTTCTGAAAAAGCACGTGATGCCGCTGAAGCCGTCAGGGTAGAATATGAGTCTCTTGATGCTAATGCCAATACAGCAAAGGCAGAACAGGCTGCACTATTGTGGAATGACCTAGAGGACAACCTATGTGTTGACAGCGAGCTCGGCGATCCCAATGCAACGGAAAAAATTTTTGAGAACTGCGATCACGTGATCAATCTCGGGGTTAATATCGGAAGAGTTACTGGTGTCCCGATGGAACCCCGTGCAGCACTAGCTGCTTACGATCAAAAGACTGATAGCTACACCCTCATTGCCGGCGGCGGTGGAGCCCTACGCCATCGATCCGAGTTAGCCCTACTTGTTGGCGTTTCGAATGAACGAATGCGAGTAGTCTGTGGAGATGTTGGTGGCAATTACGGAACTAGAAACAGGGTCTACCCAGAGTTTCCACTATTACTCTTCGCTGCCAAGATTCTTAATCGGCCTATTAAATGGACTGCTGAGCGCGGCGAATGCATGATCAGTGATTTACAAGGTCGAGATCTGATCAGTGAGCTATCTCTGGCGTTAAATAAAGATGGCCGTTTTCTTGGTCTCCGAGGGATTAATACCAGCAATGCTGGGGGCTATACGGTTTCCTTCGCGCCGCTTGCCAAGGGTGCGGGCATCGCTTCAGGCCCCTATGACATTCGGCCGGCAAGCTTGCGGCTAAAAGCAGTCATTAGTAATACACCGCCAACTAACCCTTATCGAAGCGCGGGACGTCCCGAGTGTGTTTTTGCCCTTGAACGCCTAATTGATAAAGCTGCGCGTGAGCTCGACATCGATCGCGTCAAACTAAGGCGTCAGAACCTTATACGCTCCGAACAGCTTCCATACGAAAACCCTCACGGAATGCTATACGATAGTGGCGAGTTTGAACGGATTTTAGATATTGCGCTAAAAAAATCTGATTACGCTAATTTTAAACAGAGACGAAGAGAGACAGAGGCTCTCGGTCTCAAACGCGGTGTTGGTATTGCTCCCTATATTGAGACTTCCTCAGGAGCCGCAATGGAGTGGTCAGGAGTTTCTATACTGCCGGATATCGTAAAGGTCGCTGTTGGAACCCAATCAAGTGGTCAGGGCCACGAAACAAGTTTCGCACAGGTCGCAGCAGACTGGCTTGGCGTCCCTTTCAACACGGTTTGTATTGAACAGGGCAGCACTGATGTTGCAAAGGCGGGTAATGGCTCACATGCAGGCAGATCTATGCGGATGGCCGGTACCGCCATTATACTTGCCTCCAATAAAGTTATAGAAAAAGGCAAAGCCCTCGCTGCATTTGTCCTTGAGGCTGCAGTTGAAGATATTGAGTTTGATGAAGGAAAATTCCAGATACAGGGCACCGACCGCGCCATCGACTGGTTTTCTTTAGCGAGAGAAGCGGAGCGCAGCGACCTACCGGAACATCTTCACGGCGGAATTAATGCCGACATTAAAAACATTATGCATGAAGCCGTTTTTCCTAACGGCTGTCATGTATGTGAGGTAACGGTTGACCCAGAAACCGGTACCGTCACACTCGAGCGATATACTGCGGTGGATGATGTTGGACGAGTTATCAATCCGCTAATTGTCGATGGGCAAATTCATGGGGGAATTGTTCAGGGTGTCGGCCAAGCGCTCATGGAACGCTGCTTCTTTGACGAAGTAACTGCGCAACCCTATGCCGGATCTTTTATGGATTACCCTCTTCCGCGTGCCGATGACGTTCCCTTCTTTTCAGTCACCTTTCACGAAGTCCTAAGCCAACAAAATCCGCTTGGCGTAAAATCCGGCGGAGAGAGCGGCACCACACCAGCTCCCGCGGTTATCATCAATGCCGTAGTGGATTCACTATACGATTTAGGGGTCCGCGACATCGAAATGCCAGCGACGCCACAACGCGTGTGGCAAGCGATACGGGCGGCCAATAATATCTCATCCTAAGCTTTATTTTTATCGAAAACCCTCCGTCAACCGTGCGGATTCAGGACTTTTGACTACAAAATAAAAAAAGATAAAAGGGTCAGAAAATGTACAAAATTTTTCTTAATGTTTTTGTAAGTTCAATTTCCCATCATACCCTTAGATGTATTGACTGCTGAATGCATGTTTCGGGCAAAATCTGAAGCCTGTTCGACTGACATGGTCAGTGCATTTGTCGCATATTCTTTTACCGAAAGGACGGCTGGCATTGGGGCTTTGTCTATAGCCGCACAAACTAATTCTAATTGTATATTCAACTTTTCATCTTGAACCACTCGGCTGACAAGGCCATAAGACAGAGCTGTTTGTGCGTCGATCTCTTCCGTCGAATAAGTTAAATAAAGCGCTCCTTTTCGTCCAACCCGGTCAACTAATGATGACATTGCCATGGTTGGCATAATATTGTGCCCCATTTCAGGAAGGGCAAATCTCGCACTTTCAGCCGCAATAGTGATATCGCAAACTGAGGCAATCGCACAACCAAAGCCCAGGGAACGACCTTGCACTGCTGCAACAACCGGTATTTTCGACCGTCTGAATGAACCATAAAAATTAAATACAATCTCGCTCCGGCGTCGAGAATCTAACGCATCCGAGGGTCTTCCAGGCTCGCGGCCTTCAGGATCACGCCCTAGACAAAAGTCCGTTCCATCGCTACGAAAAATTATATACTTTGATTGACCATCATTCGCGGCATCAATCATATCAGCCATCTCGACTGCCATTGGAGCGCGCACTAGCCCACCGCAGTCCGCGCGGTTTATCGTAATATGTGTCGCGTTTCCCTTTTTCTCACATAAAATCTTACTAGCCATTATAATCTCCCTTATTTATATTTTTCGTTAGTGAGAAGGACGATCCCGGAAACCGCTCCCTACTCGCTACGCAGTCGACATCGCTATAAAATAAATTCGTGTTTTTACTCTCAAAAAACCGAAACAACGGCAAACTCGTATCGTTAATTTTTTTAAATTATCTCTGCCCCTCATTGATTAAACGCCATATTTTTTCTGGCGTTGCAGGCATTTCAATATGTGTCACACCAAATTCAGACAATGCATCCACAATCGCATTTACTAGTGCGGGCGGTGCCGCTGTCGTTCCCCCTTCGCCGCCTCCCTTTACGCCGAGGAAGGTATTCGTGGCTGGAACTACGTTATTTTCCAAATCGAAGAAGGGCACATCACCCGCACGCGGCATACAATAGTCCATAAATGAGCCGGCAATTAGCTGTCCGCTCTCCTGATCATAGACACATTCTTCACAAAGTGCTTGCCCTACACCTTGGACGATACCCCCTTGGGTTTGCCCATCGACGAGCAGCGGATTAATTACACGCCCAACATCATCAACGCCCCCATAGCGCAAAATGTTGACGACACCGGTATCCCTGTCGATTTCAACCTCAACAGCGTGACAACCATTCGGATATGCCGGCAATGAGTCCATAATTTCTACCTCAGATCGCAGTGGACCAACCAAATCATCGTGTAAAGTCCTGCTGACAGCAGCGGCTGCGGCTTCAAAAATACTAAGACTGCGGTCGGTCCCTTTAACCTGAAAGCTTCCATCAACAAAAGAAATATCATCAACCGACGTTTCAAGCGTGAAGGCAGCAATCTTTTTGCCCTTGGCGATAATTTCATCCGCGGTCTGACGATATAGATGGCCTGCTAGGCGCATAGAGCGCGATGAGTGCGATCCGGAACCTGCCGAAACGAAATCTGTATTACCTGTCCTCAGAACTATACTATCGAAAGGTACACCAAGCCATTCAGAGACAACTTGAGCATAAGAAGTCTCATGCCCCTGACCTGATGATTGGGTCCCAATCACAAGGTCAACACGGCCACTTGGTAGAATTTCCATTTCAGCCCGCTCATGGGGATAACCGGTCGCGGTTTCGATATAATTGGCTAACCCGATTCCAATGAGACGCCCTTCTTTTTTTGCGGCCAGCTGTCGTGCTTTGAACCCGTTCCATTCAACTAGCGCCATAGCGCGGGCCATACTCTCCGAAAAGACGCCACTGTCGTAGGTAACATCGAATGCATTTGTATAAGGAATATCAATTTCCGAGATCATATTAAGTTTACGCAATAAAATCCGGTCAATGCCGGTCTCTTTTGCCGCAATATCAACCAGTCTTTCTATAAGAAACATGGATTCTGGCCTACCGGCTCCTCGATAGCTTGCTGTCGCGGTTGTGTTGGTCAATACACCCTGCGAAACCGCATACCCAGCTGGTATATCATAGACCCCATTGTAAACAGTTGGTCCCCGAGCAAGGGGTACATAAGAAACTGTGTGGGTACCCAAATTAGCGATATTTTCCGTTTTTAGCGCAAGAAACTTACCGTTCTGATCAACAGCTAATGCCGCACGTATCATTAGGTCTCGTCCTGCATAATCGCTAAGGAAAGCTTCGCTCCGATCACAAACCCATTTGACTGGCCTCCCGGTTCGCTTTGCTGCCCATAGGACAAGCGCAAATTCGGGATATGTATGATTGCGGGTGCCGTATCCGCCGCCAACATCGCACGACACAACCCGCATCTGAGAGACATCTACCCCAAAGGTCGCCGACAATTCATTACGAAAACGGATAACACCCTGACCACCAGCCTCAAGTGAGAAACTATCTCGTTCAGCGTAATATTCTCCAAGCGCCGCACGAGGCTCCATGGGCACTCCGGTCACCCGCTGATTAAATGTCTCTAGCTGAATGACATAGGACGCCGTCGCGAAGATAAGGTCACAATCTTTTTCGTTACCCTTAATGTCATCTACGCTCAGATTATTAGGGACTTCCTCCCAAAGTTGGGGAGCGCCTTCTGTCATCGCTGCAACGCCAGTAGTAACACTATTCAGCAATTTACAATCTATCTGGATAGTCTCAGCTGCATCCCTCGCCTGCAGCTCGGTTTCAGCGACGACAACTGCAACAATTTCTCCGGCACGTCGAATACGATCTACAGCAACCGGGAAAAGTGGCGTGTAAAAAATATCTGAGCCATCTCGATTTTTAAGCTCCACATCTTTAGGGTTTCCCCAGGCTGGCATCGGCTTAAGTCCATCACTTACCCAGTCTGCCCCGGACAGAACAGCTAATACCCCGGGCATAGCAACAGCGCCATCGATATTCACACCAAATAGTTGAGCATGGGCATATGGTGAGCGCACCATCACCGCATAGACCTGTTCAGGGCGGCTGAAGTCGTCGCTATATTTTCCCTTACCTGTAAGTAGACGGTAATCTTCAACGCGCGGAATCGCCGCGCCAATTCCCTTCCTAATGCCAGACATGGCTAATTATCCTCAAACGGGTAACCAGGAAAATTTCGAATTGAGGTATTCGGAAAGGCATCCCTACGGCGTAGCTGGGCACTACGGCGCCCATTCTCCATATAATTCCCTTCAGCAGCACGCTTTGCCATCTCATCCCACTCATCAGTCCAGTCACCCAGCGAATATCCATGCCATGGAGACTCTGGCGTCAGCGGCGGGAGTTCCAATTCTTCCCACAGCTTGGCGGCATTTTCCATATACTCTCTCTTGGGTAACGCTATCGGTGGCATATCTGATTTTAGGGTTGCATCAATAAGCAACGTTGAATCCTCCCCGTTAGGAGAGCGCTTGTCACGAGGACCGTACGGAACCCGATGTTTCAATATCTGTACATCAAGTGCTGGGTTAGCACGATAGGCCAGCGCCCAGAACACAGCGTCGCCATTACTGGGATCAATATCCTCATTAACAGCAACTACATATTTACCAATCGCTGCTGCGAGAGAGGATGCCCCATAAAGTGCCCGCCAAACTTCCGTGGTGGGCACACCACGTTCAAATTGAACAAATAAAATACGCCGGAGGTTAGTCAGGTTTTCATGCAGATAAACCTTTCTTACCCCTTTGATCCCCAAGCCATCGCGTAAATGAGACATATAAAGTGGCTCATATGCAACTCGCTTGATGACGCTAGATTCAGATGGGGTCAACTGGGAGATAATTGACGTAAAGAATGCGTCCTTTCGTATCGTGATCGCCGTCACATCCATTGCTGTATTAAAATCTTCTAACGCGACATGGCCATGACTTTCCGCAAACGGCGCCTCGGGTTCGAGATACTCAGTATCAATAAGACCTTCAAATACGATTTCTGACTCCGCCGGCACCATGATATCAATAGTCTTGCATTTGACTTGACGAATTGGCTCACCAACAACAGCGCCAGCGACGGACAATTCCTCAACGCCGACAGGTAACTTTTGCGGTCCCATATAGGCAACTGCTGGAGGACAGCCAACAACAATCGCACAGGGCATCTTCTCATTACGCTTTTTATACATTTCCCAATGCATGTGTCCCTCCGCCCCGCCCGGGCGCGACACCATCCGTACAGCCATCCGATCTGATGCTTTAAGACCGGCGCGATAAGTCCCCATATTCTGGGTCCCAGTCTCAGGGTTGCGTGTGGTCACATTAGTTGCCGTCAGATAAGGGGCACAATCATAACCCGGGGTAGAGATCGGCACCGGCAAGCCATCTAAGCCTTTCCCTTCCCCTTTTAAATCATCACCGGTGAGCACTATTTCATGACATACCGCCTTCTCCACTGTCACCGGATCAATCGGGTTAGCCATAGCTTCGTTCCACTTGTTGCCAATCTCCTCAACTGGTACGCCCATGCCGATTGAGTACATTTTGGCATTAGTCGATAAGGCACCAACTACGACTGGCATTTCATACGATCGGCCAAGACTGTCCGTGACATTGGTGAATTTAAACGCCTTACGCTGTTCCTCTGGTATACCTCCGCGAAACTGCCAGCGCACAAGAGGATGTAGTTGGGTGTCCTTATTTACGGGCTCATCGATTGTGGTGAGCAAGCCAGCATCATCAAGCTTTTGTAAATGCTCGTGAAAGTCAGGATAACCGCCTTTTTTTGTGGGGATAGCCATATCTACCTCCTTAAATTAACTATCTATAAATTACCTTGTCACCATACTTGGGTATAGTGTTGGGCAAACATTTTTGAAGAATAGTTGCAACGGCTAACTGAAAAGTTAAAAATTAGCTTAATGAAAACCCCAACCAAACAAAAATTTAACCCATTATGATTGATAAACGAGTTTATGACTTCGATACCGCACTTGAAGGGATGAAAGACGGTGCAACAATTATGTCCGCCGGGTTTGGATCAGCGGGCGCACCGCAAGAGTTACTAGAAGCCGTACTAGAACGCGGCTACCGCGACCTGGTAATCATCTCGAATAATGCGGGTGAAGGGGACCGAGGGCTAATCCAACTGCTAAAGGGTAAACGGATTGCAAAAATCATCTGCTCTTTCCCAACATCATCTAATTCTGAGATCACCAAGGAACTTTATGCTGCCGGACTACTCGAACTTGAGATTGTCCCACAAGGTACTCTTAGCGAACGGATGCGCGCCGGTGGGGCAGGAATTGGGGGTTTCTATACTCGTACGTCAGTGAATACGCCATTATCTGAGGGCAAAGAAGTGCGAACCATTGACGGTGAAAATTATGTTCTAGAATACCCACTAACAGCAGAGTTCGCCTTTATCAAAGCACGAGAAGCGGATCGCTGGGGCAATTTAACCTACAACCTATCTGCACGTGGTTTTGGCCCGACCATGGCCATGGCAGCCCAAACAACTATTGTGCAGGTCGAAAAGTTTGTTGAATTAGGGCACATTGACCCTGAACACGTCATCACCCCGGGAATATTTGTCGATCGGGTGATGGAGGTCGAGGCAAACTGATAATGGGAAAATTTAACCGAAAGCAAATCGCCTGGCGCGTTGCGCAAGACATACCAGAAGGTGCCTATGTAAATCTTGGGATTGGAGCACCGGAAATGGTTGCCAACATTGTTCCCAAAAACCGAGAGGTGATTATACATAGTGAGAATGGGCTACTCGGGATGGGTCCAACTCCAGCCCCCGGAGAAGAAAACCCTGACCTCATAAATGCCGGCAAAAAACCGGTCACCCTTATTAAGGGTGGCAGTATTTCTCACCACACCGACTCCTTCGCTATGATCCGCGGAGGACATATCGATATCTGCGTTTTGGGGGCATTTCAGGTTTCACAGAAAGGTGACCTCGCCAACTGGGCTACCTTAGACAACGCGCGCCCACCGGGCGTGGGAGGTGCGATGGACTTAGCGGTCGGCGCAAAAGATGTTTTCGTTATTACCGATCACTGCACGAGGGACGGACAGGCCAAGCTTCTCGAAGAGTGCAGCTACCCGCTTACCGGAACTGGCGTTGTTACCCGTATTTACTCAGATCATGCAGTCATCGATATCCGAGACAATAGCTTTGTCGTTCGAGAAATAGCTGATGGCATTTCCCGATCGGAGCTAAACAGGATAACTGATGCTTCGCTAGTTTTTTCGGAGGACTGTTCACTGATGCAAGCGCCTAACTTATAGAAGAAAATGAACGCATACGAACTTCTTGGTGTCGATCGTCTAGCAGATCTAGATACAATTAAACGAGCTTATCGTAGTTTAGCGAAAAATCTGCACCCCGACGTTAACACTGGTGATGAGGTAGCTTCCGAACGTTTCAAACAAATAACTGCGGCCTACAACGTTCTTGCTACCGCTAAAAAACGCGCCGAATATGATCGTAATGCTAGACGACAAGAAGGGCCACGAGATTTTAGCGTCCACCGGGAAGACAGCGGTGTATGGTACGATTTTGAAATAGACGAGACCTCTGGGGAGCGCATTAGCGACCTTTATGGCGACGTTGCGGGCACTCGGCTCGGCCGGGTTAAGGGAGCCGCAGCCACTTCCATGCGGGTTAAAGGCCAAGACGTTGCCGCTAAACTAAAAGTCACAGAATCTGAAGCATGTCATGGAATCTGCAAACTCGTTACCACGATGACCGGACTTAGTGTCGCGGTAGATGTACCGCCAGGCCATATTAATGGCAAAGTCATCAAAATCACTGGTTTCGGGATAGAAGGTTTCGGTGGAGCGGACCCCGGAGATCTCAACGTCATTGTTGAAATCATCCCAGACCCATCTATAGAAGCTGCTAAGCCATAAAAGATTTATCCTGCCGGACTAGCCTCCTATAGGCTGCCTGCCAGTCAGTATCCCCAATCGGTAAATTGCCTGACCGACCGGCTAATTGCGAAACTGTAAACTCACAGACTTCCTTTGATAGAGGCAACGCCGTCGAATTTGTTGCCAATAAGCGCTCCTGAGTCTCACAAGCACGTACCAAACGTCCCATATAAGCAATTGCTTCAGCAATAGTACGGCCTATCGTCAGCAGACCGTGGTTTCGCATGATCATAGTGTATTTATCACCAAGATCGGTGAGTATACGCGGCGCCTCGTCTGCCTCTTCCGCAATACCCTCAAAATCGTGATAAGAGACCTGGCCATAGACAGAGCATGAACCCTGGTCGAAAAACATCAATCCCTCTTTCATAGCAGAAACCACGACACCTGCCATCGGATGTAGATGCAAAGTACAATCAATGTGTGACATCTCACGCTGAATTGCGCTATGAAAATTAAGTCCTGCTGGCCTCGGCTTTCGATCCGTATCGCTCAGCACATTGCCATTATGATCAAGTTTTAAAAGGTTCGAAGCTGTAATTTCATCCCAGGAAAAGTCAGCAGCATTCATAAGGAAGTGTTCGGGTTCATCCGGAACACGTGCGGTCATGTGGTTAGCGGTAGAAGAATTCCAGCCTCGGGAATAACAAATACGAAAGGCGGCGGCGAGCTGCAAACGAGTTTCCCATTCCGCCTCGGAGACCTTTTCTCGAAGGGAAACTTCTTCTTGTAATGAAATCACTGACGTTGCCATCCCTACCCCCAATTCATTCCTACATTTTTGGTCTTCACTTGGCAGACCCTATCAATCCTTCAGCCTCTAGTAACGGCAACACGCCTCCCGCCTGCATGGTATTCAGCAAGACATCAGGCACTAACTGCCCCTGTAAAATTTCTTCCGTCCGACTGTTTTTGACTGTGAAGTCTGCAAAAGAGACCATTGCCTGATCACCCTCTTCAAATGCTTTAAAGATACCCTCGCATTCCAATGCGAGAAAACCCCAATTGACACAATTCCGATAAAACAAACCGTTGATTGATTCTGCAACCATACAGGCCAACCCTGTATTGCGCAGCGAACGAGCGGCCGGGCGCGAAGACCCCATCCCAAAATTATAGCCGCCAATCAAAACATCGCCTTTAGCGACCTCATCAATCCAGCCTGGACGGTTCGCTTCAAAGACACAACGAAGCTGCTCCGCCTCCGTAAAAAGCTGCGCTCTGCCAGGCAGAATGAGGTCAGTATTGATGTTGTCACCGAACTTCCATGTCTTTCCCGAAAATTTCATAACACCTCTGCTTAATTGAGAAAGTCGCGAGGATCAGCAATTTCCCCTTTTATTGCGGAAGCTGCCACTGTAGCGGGCGAACCCATAAATACCTTAGAATCTGGATCACACATCCGCCCCTTAAAGTTTCGAGTGCTTGCAGTGATACAGGTTTCGCCTGAAGCAAGGATTCCAAGGTGACCACCCCCACAGGCACCACATGTCGCATTCGTCACGACTGCACCGGCTTCAATAAGAGTTTCAATATATCCACGACGTAAGGCCTCCAAATAAATATTCTGGGTGCCCGGGGTGATGATAAGCCGGACATCTGCCGACACTTTATTTCCGTCTAGTACCGCCGCCGCAGCCGCAAAGTCATCAAGGGTGCCGTTGGCACAGGAACCGATGAAGGCTTGATTGATTTCCGTTCCTATCACTGCACCTACTTTCTGGGAATTTTCTAGAACGGTATCGGGCAAGGCCACCAACGGTTCAATCTCATCGAGATTAATGGTTCGACGGTCTAGATATGTTGCATCTTCATCTGGGTATTGTTCTTCAAATGAAGTAGAATTTCGTTCTCGAACATAGTCCAGCATCACCTGATCCGGTTCAAAGGTTGCGAACTCTGCCGATAACTCCGCACACATCGTTGTCATTGTCCGACGGGCATTGATAGAAAGTTTTGGCAACGCAGTGCCCCCGAATTCAACATTAAGGTTGGCGTGCGAACCATAAGTGTCAGCGATATGTAAAAACACATCCTTCATCGACACTGGTGGCCGAAGCGCCCCTTGAAAGTCATAGCGGATAGTCTCTCCTACCCGAAACCATGTTTCACCTTTGGTAACTGCATAGAACATGTCTGGAGCACCTGTTCCCCGCGCTGCACAATTGAAAACACCAGCACTACAGGTATGTGAGTCGCCGCAAACTAGAACAGATCCAGGCAGGGCATAGCCGTAGTCGGCGACTAGGACATGGCTAATGCCTTGTTTTGCTCCTACATCATGGAAGCGCTGGATATCAAATTTTTTAACAAAATTACGTCCGGTCTGTTGTGCTGTCGCGCTAATTATATCCTTCGCAGGAACACGATGATCAAATACTACGACAATATTTTCAGGGTTATGGACCTTTAAAATATCGCGCCAAATAGACGGAGCGAAGTTATTATCATAAAGAACTGCGGTACCAACTTTTACAACCACAAGGTCACCAGGTTTTACGACATCCATCCCAGAGTTCTTCGCAAGAATTTTTTCAATAGCCGTCATACCCATTTTGGCAGCCCCCTAAAGCTTGATTGTTGGCATAAATCCGACAGACCCCTCGTATTTTGCCACAATACTCTCTGTTGGTAAAAACTCCTCCTCAAGTTCTCTAATTTTATCGAATCCCATAAAAGCATGAATATCCCCTACGGGATGATCTTTGACTTCATCTAAAAATGCTGTCTGGCCAGCAACATCGTTCTTTTTAAATTCATGCATAAAGTCCCACATGGCCCTTGCACCACTCCGTAACGCCCCCGTTGCGAAACTTACCATAGCTATGCCCATCTCATTAAGCTCGTCT
>CAYZDH010000016.1:20546-25632 GCA_964477025.1 uncultured Rhodospirillaceae bacterium
GTTCTATGACGGCTTGGACAGAAGCACCTGCTTCACCGCGAGCATCAGTTCTTGCGATCAGAACAAAGTCAGGATCAAGCTCATCTCTAATCCTCGCTGCAGCACGAAATTTTCCATATGCTTCCTCAATGGGAATTATTTGTTTTCCAGCTACATGGCCACAACGTTTTGGTGCAACTTGGTCTTCAATATGAATACCGGCAACACCTGATCGAATGAAGACTTCAACGGTCCTGATAACATTTATTGCGTTCCCATACCCCGTATCGGCGTCGGCTATTGCAGGGATACTCACTGCGCTCGCAATATAGCGCGACATCATTACCATCTCATCTAGAGTTACCAATCCGACGTCTGGCTTCCCCAATAATGTTGCTGAAACTGCATAGCCGGACACACCGCAGGATTGAAAACCGGCTGCTTCAATAATCTTCGCGCTCAAAGCATTATGCGCGCCTGGTTTGACAATCACCTCTTTATCCGCCAAAAGCCGACGAAATTTCTTACTCATTTTTTCTCGTGGCATCATAAACTCTCTATTTTAATTTCTATCCTTAATTATAGAATATGAGACGATAACAGCATAGATCACGACAAATTCTATCACCTGCCCCAATTGACCCAGGCGCCCAAAACTCGTATCAAATTAGTCTAAAAATTTCTCGCGAAACCGATGCGGAGGGTTAAAATATGCCAATAATCGCGGCTAACGGAATAAATTTTAATTACCAGATCGATGGCCCCGACGGCGCCCCCTGGATCACTTTTTCAAATTCACTCGCGACCAACCTAACCATGTGGGATGAGCAATCAGCGCTGCTATCAAATGACTGGCGTATCCTGCGCTATGACCAACGCGGCCATGGTGGCACCGATGCGACAAAAACACCTTACACTTTCGATCTATTGGTCCAGGATCTAATCTCTTTATGGGATGAACTCGGCGTAAAACGTAGTGTTTTATGCGGGCTTTCCATGGGTGGTACAACGGGCCTAGGCATCGGGATTGACCATGATGAGCGGCTCACAGCCTATATTGGGTGTGATCTACCGCATCATTCTCCTGATGGATTTATACATGCTTGGAACGAACGGCAGGCAATGGCAAAAGAAGGGGGCATGGAGGGCATGGCTCAACCCACCGCCACACGTTGGTTCACGGACAAATTTGCCAATGACCCACAAAATGGCGTCACCATGCAAAAGATTACCAATATGATAAGTAGTACAAAGTTAGATGGTTTTCTCGGATGCTCTGGAGCCCTGAAAACTATTAATTATCATGGCCGCATTGAGAGAATTAAGGCGCCGACCCTATTTATTTCTGGTGCGGAAGACCCTGCTGCCGGCCCGCATGAAATGGCGCCTTTACTAGATATGCTGCCGGGAACAAAAATGCACGTTGTCCCGGATGCCTGTCATATCGCTAATATGGAAAACGCTGATAACTTCAATTCAGCGCTCACCGATTTTCTTAACAGCCTATAAAGAAAGAGATAAAAATGAGCGACAAACAACCAGTTGGTATTCGCCGAATTGTCACAGGTCACAACGAGGGTGGCACAGCCGTAATAATCGAGGATGGTCCAACCCCAGGGGTTAAAACCACGCCTAATCGTCCTGGCGTTATCTTTCATAATATGTGGACTACTCAGACAACTCCCGCAAACTTTGACGAACCAACAGAAGCCACTAGTGTTGACCTTCCCTTGCCGCCGCCAAAAACTGGTACCACTTTTCGCTTAATAGAATTTCCGCCAGAATCTCAAGTTGAACAAGTCGATGAGGAAACGGCAAAAAAGGCATTCCAAGAATATGGCGCCGACGGAGCGCTACAGCACGGCGAGAATGATACAAAAAAAAAGCAGCACTCCTTTATGCATCAGACAGATACGGTCGATTACGCTTTATGTCTAAAGGGGGAAATGACTATGTATCTCGATGATTCGGAAGTCGTTATGAAGGCTGGAGATGTTATGGTCCAACGAGGAACAAACCATGCATGGGTCAATAAATCGAATGAATATTGTACCATGGCTTTTATCTTAATTGGTGGAGAAGGCAAGCAGGGCAGAGGATAGAATGGCCGCGGCTTTTATTGCACAAATCGAGACCCAGCCTTTTCTATACATACTTAACATTTGTGAGAAAACGTGAATTAAGCCAGCAATTATGAGTATGATTTTGAAAGATCCAATTTTAAATGGGTCCTCGATTATTCGGGGTCATGACAAAAATGTATTGGCCCGCGTAACGGAAAACTTACTTGATACCTTCTGATAAAAAAACTTCTGTCCCTAAGGCGGACCGTCGCGATGATATAACAAAGCGGTTTGACTGCACTCTAAATGATCCATACTCCTGGCTCCGCGACCCCAATTGGCAGCAAGTTATGCGTTCTCCAGAAACGCTAGAGCAAGGTATTCGACAACATCTCGAAGCTGAAAATTCTTATACGAGTTCTTATTTGAAGCCGGTTGATTCCCTGCGCGAGGAGCTTGCTGAAGAGCTAAAGGCACGGATCAAAGAAGATGATTTTTCGGTTCCTACAAATGATGGGGATTGGGCATACTACCGGCGTTTTACAATGGGGGGCCAGTATCCAGTACTTTGTAGGCGGCCGCGTAACGCTGATGTCACGGTCGACGAACAAATTTTAATCGACGGCAATAAAGAGGCCGAGGGTGAGAAGTTCTTCTCAATCGGCGGCGCGATGCATAGCCCCGACCACTCCCTTCTCGCCGCGGCGATAGATCGTAATGGCTCTGAATATTGTGTGATTGAAATTCGCGATTTAAAAAATAGAACCACTCTCACTGACCGTATAGAAAACGCTCAAGGTGACATGGTGTTTTCCGCCGACGGTAAAACCCTATTTTATACAGTTCTGGACGACAACCATCGTCCCAATAAGATTTACCGCCACAAAGTTGGCGAAAACTCAACCGAAGACACGCTAATTTATGAGGAAACGGACCCTGGTTTTTTTATTGGTGTGAGCAAAACAGAGAGCGGTCGGTTTATTCTGATCAACACCCACGATCATACCGACACTAGTGAGGTGTGGTTAATTGATGCTCAAAAACCAGCAGCAGAGCCCCAATTAATCTCAAAAAGGAACACCGGCATAAGTTACGACGTCTGCGATCACGGAAATAAGCTAATTATTCGAACAAATATTGATGGTGCGGTTGATTTCAAGATCACCGAAACCCCGATTGACAATCTAACTGCCGAGAATTGGGCCGACGTTGTTCTGCATCGTCCAGGCTGCTTGATCCGATCAACTCTCCTTTTTAAAGATTTTTTAGTTCGTCTCGAACGAAAGGCCGCCTTACCTCGTATTGTAATCCGTGACCTTCTTACCAATGAAGAACATACAATCAGCTTCGACGAGGAGGCCTACGATCTTACCCTTCATCCTGGATATGAATATAAAACCACAGTATTGCGCTTTGCCTATTCGTCCCCCAAGACACCGCAACAGGTTTACGATTACGACATGGAAACTCGTCAGCGAGTTTTGCGCAAGGAACAGGAAATCCCTTCCGGCCACGATCCAGAAAAATATATCTGCCGTCGGATAATGACCCCCAGCCAGGATGGCGTCGAAATCCCGGTGACAATCCTTTATCACAAAGATACGCTAATTGATGGATCAGCCGCTATGCTACTATATGGCTACGGAGCTTACGGCTACGCCATGCCAGCCGCTTTCTCACCCAATGTCTTTAGCCTCGTAGATCGAGGAATGGTCTATGCCATCGCCCATATTCGAGGAGGCACTGATGGGGGCTATAGTTGGTACCTTAATGGAAAACTCGACAAAAAAAAGAACACCTTCTTCGATTTTATTACTGTCGCTGAATATTTAATTACGAAAAACTATACCACCAAAGGTAATATCGTCGGTCAGGGGCGGTCAGCGGGAGGGATGCTTATGGGTGCGGTTGCCAATATGCGACCTGATCTTTTTAAAGGAATTCTAGGAGAGGTTCCATTCGTAGACGTGATCAATACAATGTCCGATAGAACACTCCCTCTCACCCCACCAGAATGGGTAGAATGGGGTAATCCGATTAGTGATGAAGGTGCCTTTAAGAATATGGCTTCATACTGTCCCTACACCAATATTGTCGATCAGGACTACCCTCATGTGCTCGCCACCGGTGGTTTAACCGATCCACGCGTGACCTACTGGGAACCAGCAAAATGGGCGGCAAAACTGAGGCATCACAATACCAGTGACACCAAAATCCTTTGCTGGATCAATATGGAGGCGGGTCATGGCGGCGCCTCAGGACGATTTGATCGTTTAAAAGAAGTCGCATTATCATATGGTTTTGCTCTTTTGGTCACTGGTAAGGCGGGAAGGTGAGGCTCCATTTCAAATCCAAAGAAATGGCGCGTCAGCATGTCTGGAACACCCTCAAGGAGCAAAGACAGGCACGTTTTCCTTTTCCCATTCATGGTCGTATCCCCAATTTCAAACGTGCCGAAGCCGCCGCAGCTCGTTTATTTGAGCTAAATCCCTGGAAAAACGCAAAGTACCTAAAAATTAATCCGGATTCACCACAAAGGCCGGCGCGAATGGAAGCTCTCAAACGTGGCATTACATACTTCATGCCAACACCCAGGTTAAAAGCTGGATTCAAAAAATTTGACCCGGCTTATATCGGCGCTGAAAATTTTGCCAAAGCTACAGCCCTTTCAACATGCGAAGAATGGGCGGAAGAAATTCCGTTAGAGACTATACCACAGGTCGACGCCATCATAGCTGGTTCTGTAGCTGTAACACGGACCGGCAAAAGATGTGGCAAAGGAGAAGGCTATAGCGATATCGAGTTTGCAATCTTACGCGAACTTGGCCACGACCCTGTGCCTGTCGCAACGACAGTACATCAGCTTTCAATCGTTGATGACTTCCCCCGAGACGATATTGATTTGCCTCTATCACTTGTCGTTACACCCGATGAAACAATTGAGATAGCAGCCCCATACCCATCACCTAATGGCATCAATTGGGATCTTCTTGATGAGAAGGACCTCGAAGACATGCCCGTTCTTAGGAATCTAAAAATGCTGG
>CAYZDH010000017.1:0-25389 GCA_964477025.1 uncultured Rhodospirillaceae bacterium
AAGTGGCTCTCAGTAATTTGGTCGGCAATGCCAGGACGAAGTGGCTGACCCACTAGTGATCTCTCTAATAAATGCAGGCGCTTTGCGGCCGCAGAACAAGATCCGACGGCAATGCGTGCAGCGCCCACATTGCCGCTATCATTTTCGATGACAGCGGCAACCATCACAATTGAAATCACTAATTATCGCCGGGCGCCGAGTTTAAGAAAGGTTGAACTTGCGGAGTAGTTTGGTTTGGGAATACGGAAACCCGTCACGATTTCGTCGCTCGCACGCCGTGTCTTGCGGTTGCCCATAATGAACTTGGCTAGGGGCATGGAATGTTCGCCGCGAGTTGAAGCAAGGACTACGTCCGCATTTAAGGATAATAGAGGTGGAATACCGTCAGCGGCTGGTGAAGCGTTGCAAATATTTCCAGCTATAGTGCCGGCATTTTGAATTTGCACGCCGCCAACTTCACGTGCCGCGAGTTTTAGTCCATTAAAATACTCGGGTAGCGGTTGTTGGATAACGTCTGTCCAACGGGTTAGCGCGCCAATATTAAAGTGGGTCTCACGCTCCGTAACTCCTCGCAGCTTTTCTATACCAGTGATATCAAGAATATTTTCGTTGAGGGGTTTACCAACACGTGCCGGAAAATAATCTGTCCCGCCGGCCAGGACGAAAAGACTGTTTTCTGCTAGAGCGCGAACGGCTTCATCTACGGATTTAGGCTGTAAATATAGTGTCATGATTATACATAGTGGCGATGATAAGACAGAAAGAAAACCCCAGTGAAACGAATAGTCGTACTAGATAGAAGACGTTTCTTAAACACTTGTTTGACAGGTGTCGGTTGACTGACCAGACTCTAACCTAATTTTAGTTAACAGGATGATTACATGCCCGCTATCAAACAGGTTGATGTTATTCATGTCGCGTTGCCCACACGGCGTGAGCACAAATGGACTGGCCTGACAGAGCCAATCGGTGGATATATCCTGGTCCGCATGCACAGTGACGAAGGTATTGTCGGTTGGGGAGAGGCTCCCGCTCTTAAGGATTGGGGTGGCGATTATGGACGCTATTTTGGTGAATCCCCGGGGACCACTAAATTTGTTGTGGAAAAATACCTAACGCCTGCGGTGATTGGTTCTGAGGTTGGTAATATTGCTGATCTGCATCAACGTATGGACGCCATCATTAAAGGTTATCCCTACGCCAAAGCAGCGATGGATATAGCCGCCTACGATCTGGCTGGCCGCACCTTAGGCGTACCGGTCTGGCAGTTGCTAGGCGGTAAGGTGCGTGACCGGGTTCCGGTCACCCATTCTATCGGATTACTTGACATTGATCTGGCGGTCGAAGAATGCAAGCGCGTCGCTGATGAGGGTATTAAGACAATCAAGATTAAAGTCGGTGTGGACCCAGATCGAGATGTTGAAATTGTCAGTCGTGTGCGGATGGCGGTGGGCGATGAGATGGATATTTGCGTTGATGCCAATTGTGGCTACGCAACTCCACGCGACGCCGTCCGCATTATCAGAAAGATGGAGCAGTTTCGTCTCAAATATGCCGAGCAGCCGGTAGAAGGGATTGATCGTCTTGCTGAGGTGGCGCGCGTTCTAGAAACTCCCGTCATGGCGGATGAAAGTGCCTGGTATGCGCGGGATGTGCTTGAGATTTTTGAGAAAAAAGCCGCAGATATCGTCTCGATTTATACAACAAAACCCGGCGGGCTCTACAACGCATTGGAAGTTGCAGGCGCGGCGCGGGCAGCGAAATTCTTGTGCAATGTCAATGGCTCGGTTGAAACTGGCGTCGGAAACCTTGCGAATATTCATCTTGCGGCGGCAGCTGTCCCGGTGACCCTTTCTTGTGTCGTACCGGTATCCATGCCAGCAGAATCACAAAACGGGAATGTTGGCGGAATTTACTATATTGATGATTTGATTGTTGAACCGTTTGTCTTAGATGATGGGTGCATTGCCCTACCGGAAGGACCGGGCTTTGGGATCGATGTTGATGAAGCTAAGATAGAGAAATATCGCGACACGTCTCTGGAATAGTAAGAGAGGGTTGGCTTATGAATATTGTCGGTCTGCAATCAATAATTTACGGCGTCGAAGACGTGGAAATGGCGACCCGCTTTCAAGAAGACTGGGGGCTGGAATTGGTGGAAAAGGGTAAAACCGGTTCGGCCTTTAGGCTCCCTGACGATACATCTGTTCATATAAGGTCGGTTGATGACGATAACCTACCGCCGCCAACGGTGCCCGGATCGACGGCGCGCGAGGTAATCTGGGGCGCGGCTGACAAAGACACGATAGAGGCCATAGGTGCCGAGCTCTCAATAGACAGGGAAATAACCGTTGATTCAGAGGGGGGCCTACACACCTACGATGATCTTGGTTATCGTATAGGTTTTGAAGTTACCACGCGCGATGTTAAGCCTTTAGCTTTCCCGGACAGCAACACAGTAGGGAACGCCTCGAGGGTCGATAAACGGGCTGACGTATTTGCTCGAGGGCCTGTAAAGCAGCAGCGGATGTTCCACGTCGTCTATTGGGCACCCCAAGATCCAGCCGCCGCAGCGAAATTTTATCTCAATCGGCTTGGTTTCAAGGTTACGGAATCGTTGCTGGGAAAGAATTTTTTTATGCGGTGCGGTGGATCCAATGATCACCACAATTTGTTTCTCGAGAATGGTGGCAATAAAATTGGATTTCAACATGTCGCTTATGAAGTTCGGGATAGCGATGAAGTTTTAAAGTGCGGTACTTATATGGAAGAGGAGGGCTGGCAGAGCCAGCTTGGCCCTGGTCGTCATTACTTTGGGTCGGGCTGGTTCTGGTATTTTTGGAACCCAGCCGGGGGTCTAATTGAAACGGGCTTCGACTCAGATTTCATCAGCGCCGATTGGGAGCCTCTCCATCACGAAACAATTCCACCTGAAGCCGGTCGCCCTTGGATGGTACGACGGGATGAAATTGGAAAGTCGGTCGCTGAGGGGCAATGGCCACAGGTGGTTAACGGCAAAGTGTTTCCGGCAGCGGGTTGAGGTTTTAATAGGGTTGGAAAACCACGGGATCGACCCAGAATAGCTAAATGTTACCGTGAAATACCGCGGTATGATTGTTCTATGAGGCAGAGTGGATAGTTTGGGGCATTCGATCGATAAAATTCTTTAGAAGGAAGATACGAAAATGAAACCACTTACCCTTGGGAACGTCACTGTCACCAGTATCGTCGAGCGTGATGGTCCTTGGCGGCCGCCCGAGGTCATGTATCCAACGTGTGATAAGGAAACTGCCCTCGCACATCTGAAAACGATGGAGCCGTATGTTTACGACGCTCTTCAGAATTTGTTGGTCATAACTTATCAGACCTATATCGTCCGGACCCCGCACCACACTATTCTAATTGATACTTGTCTAGGCGATAATAAAGGCTACGGGCCACCCCATGACTTCCCTAAGAAGCCTTGGCTTGATGGAATGGCCGCAAACGGATTGAGTTTTGAGGATATTGATTATGTCTTTTGCACCCATTTGCACATCGACCATTGTGGTTGGAACACATGTCTTGTAAACGGCCGTTGGGTGCCAACGTTTCCGAATGCAAAATATATTTTTAGTCGCAAAGAGTATGAGGCGTGGGAAGAGGAAACCAGAAAGGGCTCCCGCCCGCCTGGAAATGTTTGGTCGCAGAATTGTCTTCCGATCGTTGAGGCAGGACAAGCGATTCTGGTTGAAGACGACTTCGCCTTGGATGATACAATTTGGCTCACACCGACACCCGGGCATTCCCCAGGACATGTTTGTGTCAATTTGAAGTCTGGTGGAAAACAGGGGCTATTTTCCGGTGATATGATGCATCACGCGCTACAATGTATCGAGCCAGACTGGTCATCTTGTTTTTGCTGGGATGCGGATCAGTCCGCACTCACTCGCCGCAAAGTGCTAGAAACAGTCGCCGATACCGATACGGTGGTGATGCCAGCGCATTTCCCTGGACCAACGGCTGGTCACGTCGTGGGCGATGGCGAGAGCTGGCGGTTTAAGTTTCTGGGCGAGTAGTTTCAATCAGTAACTCAACCCTAAATCGCATTGTAGGCGCCATCGACAAAGCAGTCATTCCCAGACATGAAGCTCGATTCGTCACTGGCTAAAAAAATAGCTGTTTTGGCGATTTCCTCGGGTTGGCCCAGTCTCCCAGCGGGTAAATGCGGTCGGTGACGTGCTATCACCTCGTCCATGTTTTTGTTCGCGACCAAAAGGCGTGGCGTTTCAATTGGTCCGGGTAAGATTGAATTGGCGCGAATGTTGTCCTCTGCGTAATCGACTGCCACAGATTTAGATAACATCCTTACGGCACCTTTTGATGAACAATAGGCTGGACGCTTCTTTGCTGCCCGCGCACCGTAAATAGAAGAAACGTTTATAAAAGAACCCCCGCCGGCATCCTTCATATGCGGTATCGAAAATTTAGTAACAATAAACATACCGGTGATGTTGACATCGAAGGTCTTACGCCACAGATCTACATCGAGTTCGTGCAACGGCAACAGGGGATCGGTATAGGCCGCAGCATTAAAGACAACATTGAGCTTATTGAAGGTTGAGACTGTTTTATCAATAGCTTCTTTAACGGCGGCATCGTCGGTGACATCGCATAGGATTGGGATTGCTTTGCCCCCTGCGGCCTCAATATCTGTGGCTGTTTTGGTTACGTTCTCTTCGACTATATCGACACAGGCGACGGCGGCGCCTTCCAAGCCAAATAGCCGAGCAGTAGCACCTGCAATGGCGCCGCCAGCCGCGGTAACAAAGGCAACTTTGCCTTCAAGTCGTCCCATTATCTTCCTCCCTATTAGAACGCGGTATAGGCGGCGTCGACCACCATATCTGCACCAGAGGTGAAGCTGGCATCGTCGCTCGCTAAGAATAAAGCAGTCTTTGCAATTTCCTCCGGTTTACCCAAACGTTTTTGATGCAGCCGTGAGCCGTGGCGATCAATTACCGCTTCGATGGATGGATTTCGTGCTAATAGGCGCGGCGTTTCAATGGGTCCAGGCATGATCGAGTTGGCCCGAATATTATCCACTGCATAATCAACGGCTATGGATTTTGAAAGCATACGGACCCCGCCCTTTGCTGCACAGTATGCGGGCCGCTCCTTGGCGCCTACGACGCCGTAAATGGAAGAGACATTTATGATAGAACCCCCTCCCGCTTCTTGCATTTGTGGTATGACGTGGCGGGCAACGATAAACATGCCAGTCAAATTTACATCGATAACCGACTTCCACATTTCGAGAGGCATTTCTGCAAGCCGGTGTCGTTTTTCCGAGTATGCCGCAGCGTTAAAACAAACATTGAGCTTATTGAAGGTTGAGACTGTTTTATCAATAGCTTCTTTAACGGCGGCATCGTCGGTGACATCGCATAGGATTGGGATTGCTTTGCCCCCTGCGGCCTCAATATCTGTGGCTGTTTTGGTTACGTTCTCTTCGACTATATCGACACAGGCGACGGCGGCGCCTTCCAAGCCAAATAGCCGAGCAGTAGCACCTGCAATGGCGCCGCCAGCCGCGGTAACAAAGGCAACTTTGCCTTCAAGTCGTCCCATTATCTTCCTCCCTATTCCTGATTAATTAAACTTGTCACACGGCGGTGAAGCCACCATCGACGAAAACGTCGGATCCAGTCATGAAGCTAGACTGATCGCTGGCGAGAAAGGCGGCGGCATTTGCGATATCTTCTGGTTGTCCAAGGCGGCCAATAGGATGCAGAGGGACCATACGCTCGCGGACCTGTTCCATTGTAGGCGTGCGGGCTAATAGCCGATTAGTCTCTATTGCGCCGGGGAGGATACTGTTGGCTCGAATATTATCGGAAGCGAAATCTAGAGCGATAGAACGCGTCAACTGGCGGACAGCACCTTTGGTCGCCATATAGGCGGGGCGCTGTGGCCACGCTATATGCCCAAATGTCGAAGAAATGTTAATAAACTGACCACCGCCAGCAGCCTGCATATGTGGGATAGCGTGTTTGGCAACAAGAAACATGCCTGTGAGATTGACATCTACCACTTCCTGCCATGTTTCGAGCGGCATGTTGGCAACGGTATGAAGCGGTTCTGAAGCAGCGGCAGCATTAACTACTATTTCTAACTTGCCAAATTGGGAGGCGGTGTCATCGACCGTCGCCTCTACGGCCGATTCGTCAGCGACATTGCAGATCTTGGCGATTGCTTTGCCGCCCTTTGAAAGGATACTCGATACTGTTTCGGTAACGGTTTCTTCGTTAACGTCTACGCAGCAAACAACAGCGCCTTCGTCTGCAAATTTTCTAGCGATTGCACCAGCTATTCCTCCGCCAGCAGCCGTTACTAATGCTGCCTTACCCTTAAGCATGACCATATTAATCCCCCTAGTTAAAACCGAAACTCACCCCGTTTTCTATCCCCGAAATTCTATTGCTTCACCATCGGGTCCAGCGAATACAGCGCGTCGCCAACCAGTTTCACGCTTCTCGCGGGCCCCGGTGTCATGTGGTTCTGTTAGTACCGGAATGCCATTACTCTTTAATCTTGCGACGTCACCGTCAAAGTTGTCACTCTCAAAGCAAAAATGAAAACCACTCATCCCTCCTGAGTTGTGATCAACCAGCTCAAGAATTGTGTCACCTGAGCGCAAATATGTAATTCGCATTCCCCCACCAGTGACTTGCTCATTATAAATTTCACAGTCGAAATGCTCCTTATAAAAGGCAGCTGACTGGTCGATATTACTTACTTCAAGCGCAACATGATCTATTCGTTTGAACATTTTATTTCTCTACTTAGATAAAGTTAATGACAGTTTATATATAGCCATTGAATGAATAGCATTTACTGAGGTTGACTGAGAGTCAAACTGCCTCCTTTTGCGATGGCGATAGAGACTCGAGCCTTAAAAGGCTCGTCAGGTGACCGCGGGCGCCGGATTGATGCGATGCTGATCAAGGGTTTTAAGGGTGCAAGGAAAAGATAATCGAGTTTTTCATCAAGTTCATAAAGGGCTTGTTTCGGAAGTCGAAGCTTGGTGGAATAGGACTGTTACTAACAGGTAACTGTCTTAGTTTAATAATAATGGCCGGAAAGTTCGGTTGTGGAGGTCTTCATGGCGCCAGACGGAATGCAAACAATTAACATTCCTTCGCTCCTAGGTAAGGTCAGTAAAGAGGAATGGGGTGCACGGGTCGATCTGGCCTGTGCCTATCGTTTGATTGCACATTATGGGTGGACCCATGTCACTGCCAATCATATTTCTCTGCGGGTTCCTGGAGAAGAAGAACACTTTCTTTTGAACCCTTATGGCCTGTTATTTGACGAAGTTACTGCTTCGAGCTTAGTAAAAATTGACCTAGAGGGAAACAAAGTTACGGACAGTGAGTTCGGAATTAATCAGGCGGGATATGTTATCCATAGCGCTATTCATGGCGCTCGGAAGGATATTTGCTGTGCGATCCATACCCATACTGAAGCCGGGATGGCTGTCTCGTCGCAGAAGGAAGGCCTGCTGCCACTTAACATGAGTGCAATTCGTTTTTATAAAAGGATCGCCTATCATGCCTATGAGGGCGTAACGGTCGATGTCGAGGAACGAGAGAATATCGTCAAGCATCTCGGTAATCACTACGCTATGATCTTACGAAATCATGGGTTGCTGACGCTGGGTCGTAACCTAGGAGAAGCTTTTTATCTGATGTATAACTTGGAAAAAGCTTGCCGAGCCCAGGTCGCGGCCATGGCAGGTGGTGCCGAATTAGAGATTCCTCCCGAAAACGTTTTGCGTAAATCTGCTGAACAAAGCTGGCGACCAAATAATAACAACCCCGATGAACATCCGGCGTGGCCAGCGATGATGCGAAAAATGGATAGGGTGGACCCCTCTTATCGAGACTAGTTTGAATTCCTAGCGTGAGTTCTAACTCCTTCCGCCAGCCTCAATTTTCCGTGCCGTAATCGACATAAATTTTTCCCTGGTCTCTGTCATGGAATTAATACAGACCGGGTCAAGATCATATCTTGGTAATGGGTCTGCACCCCAATATCCATATTTGTCCTCGCCCCGCAGCAGCATCGCTGTTGCGCCTTCGAAACGGGTTTCTTTTACATGTGGGGCCACGTAATGGATTGAGAAACCGATCCTTGGGTGGCTGGCTTTATTTGGTCCTGAGCTGTGAACCACACTCTCGTGGTGAAATACAACCTGTCCAGCTTTTAACTCCGCATAAATAGCTTTTTCTTCCGGGACATCTATAACGTTTTGGCCTAACCCTGCGAGATTGTTGGGGTCGGGTTTGATTTCATGTATAGATTCTTGTTTGTGAGAGCCTGGGATATATCGGAGACAACCAGATTCGATTGTGGAGTCATTAAAGCCTAACCAAGCGGTAACTGTTTCTGCGGGCTCAAACCCATATACGAAGCTGTCGGTGTGCCAGGAAATAAAGCGCGGGTCATTAGCTTTTTTGGTGAAAAAGGAGGCGCCCCAACATAGAATATCAGGGCCAATTAGATCTTCAAGCGCATCTAGCAGTCTTTCATTACTGACAACATCGCATAGCCACGGAAACGGTAACTGCGCCTTAATCCTGAAACGGTTCTGTGGTTCTTCGCCTAGTTCCTCTTCCAACGTGTTGAACTTTTTCCAAAGGGCTGCAGCTTCATCTTGCGTGTATAGGGAATAAGGAAAAAGAAAGCCGTCATCCTTAAATTTCTGGACTTGCTGCTCGTCGAGAGCTTTAGCCATATTCCTGTCCTTATTTTTTTCTGTTGTAGGTGCCGACGCCTGGCCGAAAAGACTTCTCGTCAAGAAATTGTCTCATACCTTCCTGACGACCGTGTTCCTTATCTACTCTTTGTAACGCGTCGCTCTTGCACCGCAGGTAATCCGCCGCCTGCTCCATGTTCATGTCGCGGACCGAACGGATAGCCTCTTTAGTATATCGAATAGCCCAAGGGTTCTTTTTCAACAACTTCCGGGCAATTTTAAGAGTTTCAGATTTTAGTTTCGCATGCGATACAGAAAAATTTACGAACTTCATGGCGGCCGCTTCTTTACCGTTAAACGTATCGCCTGAAATCGAATACCACATGGCATCGCGAAAGCTCATTACCTGATTGACATTCCAGCCCACAAGCCCGCCAGGAATGTGGCCCCAGTTTATCTCGGAAATACCAAATGTTGCCGTATGCGAGGCGATTGCTACGTCGCAGGAAACGATTGGCGTAAGCCCTCCGCCAAAGACAAAGCCGTTGACCATCGCAATTGTTGGTTTTGGAAAGCCGATTAGGCGGTACGAACGCCAACTTTCGGAGGCAGCTGCCGCCCGGGAACGGGCAACGGGATCATTCGATAATCCCCGGAAGTAGGTTTTGAGGTCCTGTCCTGCACAGAAGGCCTTTCCAGCGCCGGTCAGTATTAGGACCTTTGTATCAGAATCTACCGCCAAGCGTTCCAATGCGTCATCCATCTCGTGATGCAGCTCTGGGCTCATTGCATTACGTTTTTCCGGGCGGTTTAATATCAGAAAGGTGATGCCGTCTTTGCGTTGTTCGACGAGCACGTTGTTATATTTATATTTCGACGCTGTCTTCTTTTTGACGCTTTTTTTGGCTGTTGGTTTCTTAGTCATACCAGGTCCCCCTGTTAATAATTTTTGTCAATATTCCCGCAGCACGTTGCGGGCGATTACCATCTTCATGATTTCTGTTGGGCCTTCTGTAATACGGAAGCTACGAGATTGCCGCCAGAAATTTTCAATTGGGAGATCAGTTGTTAGGCCGATCCCTCCATGTACCTGCAGACAACGATCTGCAGCCCTGAAGCCCAGCTCATCAGCATACATTTTCTGGATAAAACCATCGGTCCGGTCGACATTACCCTCTGCCGCCCTATCGGCAACATTGTAGACCATCAGCCTAGCAGCTTGCAGCTCGACATATGTGTCGGTGATCATCCATTGCACCGCCTGACGGTTTGCTAAGGGCTCCCCAAATGTTTCACGTTGCTTAGCGTATTCACACATCATATCAAGACAGCGCTGGGCAGTTCCAACTCCACGTGAACCATGTTTTAGCCGCCCATTGGCTAAAAACCGTTGCCCAAGAGCAAAACCTTGGCCTTCTTCTCCAATACGTTTTTCGATTGGTACCCGGACATTATCAAAATGGATCTGGTAAGGTTTATCACCCATCATCGTGTCAAACTGGCCAGTGATTGATACACCCGGGCTATTCATATCGACGAGAAACATCGAAATTCCACCACGGGATCCTTTCTCCTTGTCGGTAACGGCTAATAGTTGTGCAAAGTCGGCATTGCCCGCATCTGTGATCCACTGCTTCGTTCCGTTGATAACGTATTCATCACCGTCGAGAACAGCGGTGGTTCGCATGCGGCTGGGGTCGCCACCTGCATCGGGTTCGCTCTGCGCAAAACATGCTTTCTTTTCCCCGTTTAGCACGGGATAAAGGTAAAGTTTCTTCATTTCTTCGTTTAATTCGTATAGCGGAGCTCGCACCTGAGGACCCATAATCCCTCCTAGGCCACGTGTCGGAACGGCGATTGTTCTACCCAGCTGCTCCCATACGATACAAAGCGAAATTAGATCGGCGCCCACGCCGTCGAACTCCTCTGGAACCTCCATTTTCCATATACCCAACTCTTTTGAACGGGCATGGTATTTCTCTTTCCACTCGGGCTTCAGTTCACCATCCGCGCTACAAGTTTCCATTTCGAAGGGGATCATTTCTTCGTCAACAAATCGTTTCATTGTCTCGCGAAAAATTTGGTGTTCTTCGGAAAGAGGATATTCCATCCCTTCGTCTCCCTGACCGTATGTTTCTTTAAAATCTGATGATCGGGGTGAGGCCGACTATTGTCAATGTTATGAGGGCAGATTGACCCCTCGCCAAGTCAGGTCTAGAAAAGATGAAAACCCCGAACAGGGGCAGTGGATGACAGGGAGAAATGAAATGACGGATGGTTTCCGTGCCTTGGTGCTTGAAGAGCAAGAAAAAGGCGTTTCGGCGTCGATCGAGCACTTAACAGAGAGTCAACTTCCGGAGGGCGATGTAACCGTCGTGGTCTCGCACTCGACGCTGAACTACAAGGACGGCATGGTTCTTAAGGGTGTTGGTCGGTTGGTGAGGAAATACCCGCATGTTCCTGGGATTGATTTCGTGGGGACTGTCGAATCCTCCGGCTCTGAAATTTATAAAATAGGCGATAAGGTTATCTTAACGGGCTGGGGGGTTGGTGAAGCCCATTGGGGAGGCTTCGCACAGAAAGCTCGCGTAAAATCTCAATGGTTGGTGCCTTTGCCGGAAGCTTTGACGGAACAGAGGGCAATGGCTATCGGAACGGCAGGATTTACAGCAATGCTTGCTGTCATGGAGTTGGAAGCAAATGGTGTTAAGCCTGACAGTGGCCCAATTCTTGTAACGGGAGGTAATGGCGGGGTCGGGGGCGTGGCGATTAGTATTCTAGCAGAATGCGGTTATGAGGTTCATGCGTCGACTGGGCGGCCGCAATTGGCTGATCATCTAAAGTCAATCGGGGTTAGCCAAATAATTCCTCGTGAAGAGCTTGCTGTTGTTCCCGAACGGCCACTTGTTTCTGAGCGCTGGGCGGGAGCCGTCGACGCTGTTGGGGGGAATACTTTGGCATCGATTTTACCGCAAATAAAATACTGTGGCGCCGTGGCTGCGTGCGGTCTTGCCGGAGGGGCGGAACTAAACACTACAGTTATTCCGTTTCTGCTGCGTGGGGTAAAGTTGCTCGGAATAGACTCGGTGATGTGCTCGTTTGAGAAAAGAAAAACAGCTTGGGAACGGATCTCAACTAATCTCTCGATGGCATCGCTTGATACTTTGACAGAGGTGGTGACGTTAGGAGACTTGCCTGATTTGGCCGGGAAAATTTTAAAGGGTGAGACAAAAGGGCGGGTTGTTGTGGACGTGAATGCCTGACAGCAAATAATGGTAGCCAATTAAAAGCAGCAAGAGGGAACAATAATGGATTTCAATCTGCCGGAAGAATTGCAAATGCTGAAGGACAACCTTCGGCGGTTTGTGGATAAAGAGCTAATTCCGATTGAACGAGAAACTAATGACGGAACCGAATTTTTCCCGGGCGTGCAGGAAAAACTCGAAGAAAAGGCTAAAGGCCTTGGCTTGTGGTTATTCGACGTTCCGGAAGAGTTTGGCGGGCTAGGACTCGGCCACCTCTCTAAAGCTGTCATGTGGGAAGAAATGGCGCGCACTATTGCCATCCCTGCAAGAAATGCATCGATCTTTGGGCCGCGGGTCAGCCCAATCCTGTATACGATTAATGATCAACAAAAAGAGCAGTTTCTTTACCCAGTTATTAAAGGAGAAAAAAATAGCTGTTTTTGTCAAAGTGAGCCCGAAGCTGGCGGTGACCCGGGTGGAATTCGTACAACGGCGGAGCGAGAGGGTGATCATTATATTATTAACGGTCATAAGCGGTGGATTACGGGCGCATCGAACGCAGACTTCGCGCAGGTTGTAACCGTAACTGATAAAGAAAAAGGTTCACGAGGCGGGCTCACAGTGTTCCTAGTTGAAATGGATACGCCGGGCATCACTAAACTCCGCCAGCAAGACTTGATGATTGCTGATAAACCCTGGGAAATACTTTTTGAGAACGTTCATGTCCCACTGGCACAGCGTGTTGGCGAAGAGGGTGACGGCATGCGGGCTGCACAAAGTTGGCTAACTGAAGGCCGTTTACGGCATGGTGCGCGCGGAGTGGGAGTTATTACGCGTTGTCTAGAATTAGGTGCAACTTATGCGAATCAACGCTCAACTTTTGGTGCCAAGCTATCGTCGCGTCAGACTGTACAAAATATGTTAGTCGACATGTATCAAAACCGGCATCAACTCCAGCTGATGGTTTATAACGCCGCGTGGCGGGCTGACCATGGCGAGGATGTGCGCGAAGAATCTTATATGTGTAAATATTTTGGTGACGAAATGTCTTTCAAAGCGGCGGATCGATGCATGCAGATTCACGGCGGCATGGGATTGACTAAAGATATGCCTATAGAACAGTTTTTTCGGGATCAACGCAGTATGATCGTGACGGAGGGACCAACTGAAATTCTAAAAATGGCGTTGGCGCGTTTAGTCCTTCGGGAGTATGGAGAGTGAGGATAAAAAATGGCGAGTAAAACTGATACCGGCACCTCTATAATGCCGCCGGCGCGCCCAACATTGAAAAATTTTTCAGCCTTCGCCGCGAATATAGGTATTCGCGTTGTAGAGTGGGAGTTAGACAGGTGTGTCATCGAATTCGATGTTAAGGATAATGTTCTGAACGGGACTGGTGTTTTACACGGTGGGTGCATGTCTACGGCGATTGATACTGCTCTTGCTCATGCAGCAATTTATTGTACCGTGCCTGACAATTATCGGTCGGGGGCGACTGTCACACTAACTGTTAATTTTATTCTTCCGGTTAAAAAAAATAGCCGTGTGACTATTGAATCTAAAAAGACCGGCGGCGGGCGGACTATGTTTATGTCGACGGCAGAAGCAAGAGATGAAACTGGACGTATCGTTGCGACAGGGCAGGGCATTGGCCGTTACCGGGATGGCTGTCATACTCCAGAAGGATTGCCGAGGCCCGACGGCGTAGCAGACGGTAGATCTCCCGGCCGTTTTGAAAAAGGATAATATGGTCGCTCGCGGCTAATAAAATTTTATCGAGATTGTATAATGTTTCGTAATGTAGACCCCCTGTTAAAACCGAAATCGATAGCCATTGTTGGTGCAAGTGAAACCGGCGGTGATGGTTGGTCTCGTGTATTATTTAATAATCTAAAAGAGACGGGATTTCCGGTTCCTACCTACCTGATCAATCCGCGTCGTGAAGAGCTTTGGGGTGAAAAGGTTTATCCTAACTTTGCCTCGTTACCAGAATCCATTGATCACGCCCTGGTTATCGTTCCAGCGCGTTTTGTGAATGAAATGATCCGTGAAGGTATCGATAACGGCTTGAAGGCGGCCACGATATTCTCTGCGAGCTTTGGCGAGGGTCGTAAGAATATTGGCCAGGCACGTGGAGAAGAACTTAAAGAAATTATCGAGGATTCGGGGATTTCAGTGTGTGGCCCTAATTGTATGGGTTTGTTTTGCTTGCCACAGGACATCCAACTATATCCGACGACGCGATTGAGAAACCTTCCTAAGGGAGAAGTTGGTGGGATTTTTCATTCTGGTGGCACGCTGGGCTACTGGTTTGCACAAGCTGCGGAAAGAGGCCTCGGCTTTTCCTATGCGATGTCATGTGGCAACGAATTTGGCCTCGATAGTGCGGATTATCTCAATTTTTTGGTGAATGACCCGGATACCGAAATTATAGTTGGCATGATAGAAAGTATTCGCCGCCCTAAGGAGTTTATGGAAGCAGCGCGCCGGGCTTTTGAGAAACAAAAACCGGTAATCCTAATGAAACTGGGTAGCAGCGAGCTTGGGAAGGAGCAGGCTAAGACCCATACAGGTGCGGTTGCGGTCGACGATGACGTTTTCAATGCTATGTGTCATCGCTATGGTATTACCCGTTGTAAGTCGATCGATGAAATGGTGGATTTTGCGCTTTCTTTTAGGCAGAAACGACTACCACGCGGCAACAAACTGGCAATCGTAACAACGAGTGGCGGCGCGGTAGGATTGACCCTCGAAGCTGTCGGTGATGAAGGGGGAGAACTCGCTAAGCTTTCCCCCGAAAGCTTTGAGAAGATGGATAATTTCGTTCCGGAAGGCGTCGACGTTCATAATCCGATGGATGCTGGCTCAACACTGGCAGCTAAGGTTCCAGATTTTTGTGAGCTTTGTGAAATGTTTGCAGCCGATAACGATGTTGATATTATAGCGGTCCAGGGGCGGGTACCACTTGCTGATGATGCGGTTAAGACGCCCGAAAGCTACATTAAGCTCAAAAAATCTACAGATAAGCCAGTCTTTGCCTTTACCCGCATGGCACAAAACTGTGACGCCGCATTACGGGAGTTTCAAGATGGTGCCGGAATGCCATTTTTGTTTAGTGTGCCGACCATGGTACGCTCCATGCAGGCATTAGTTAACTACAGTGCTGCCCGGCGCCGTGGTCTCCCCAAATTGCCCGTTGCATCGGGCGCAATTTCTAATGTTTCCGAAGATAGACTTGTTGAAGTGCTTTCGGAACGGGGTTTAACCGCGCCGCAGCAATCGGTAGTGTCTAGTCCGGAAGAGGCTGTAGTCGCGGCAACCAAAATTGGCTTTCCAGTTGTATTGAAAATAATTTCCAAAGAGATTAGCCATAAAACGGAAGCTGGCGGCGTTGTTTTAGATTTACGAGATGCAAATGCGGTTAAGGAAGCTGCAATCGATCTCAATAACAAGATTGGTGATGATAAGATCGATAAATTTCTCGTGCAGGAAATGGTTGACGGTTTGGAGATGCTGGTAGGTGTGCGAGAGGACCTGGATTTTGGGCCAATTGTTGTTGTCGGCTTGGGCGGTGTTTTTGTTGAGCTTATGAAAGATGTTTCACTGCGTTTGGCACCGGTCAATAAAGTCGATGCAATAGAAATGCTATCCGAGTTGCGTGGTGCAAAGGCTCTTGAGGGTTTTCGCGGCCAGGCACCCCGAGATGTTGATGCTTTGGCGCAATCTATTGTTGGTCTGTCCGACTTTTTTATAGAGCATCGAACATGGCTTTCTGAGATTGAAATCAATCCGGTGATTGTCCTTGAAGAAGGAAAAGGCATTCGAGCGGTTGACGTAAGACCGGTTCGGGGAGATTAAAAGAAAAGATTTTGCTACCTTATAGACGTGCCCTGGTTTTGGTGTGTCGAAACATTTTTTAAATTGGAGGAACTTGATGATTAAGAAAAAATTTAGCTGCGTTAAGGTTGATCAGCAAAAAGATGGGATTACCTGGGTGACCTTTAATCGGCCAGAAAAACGTAATGCTATGAGCCCCACTTTTCATGCTGAAATGATGGAAATCATGAAATCCTTGGAAGTCGACCCTGATACAAAGTTAGTTATCCTAACGGGTGCGGGGACCGCTTACAGCGCTGGGCAAGATTTAAAAGAGTATTTTCGTGAAACTGATGGAAATCCTGGTGTTAAGGCAGCGGCCGGCGCTAACAGTAGGTGGCGAAGTGATGTTTTATGGATGTACAATAAACCAACGATAGCAATGATTAATGGGTTTTGTGTGGGGGGTGCATTTACGCATTGTATTTGCAGCGATTTTGCAATTGCGGCCCACGATGTGACATTTAGTTTATCTGAGGTGAATTGGGGAATTTTGCCGGGTGGAATGGTGTCTAAAATGATGTCAGACACGGTGCGTCCTCGAGATGCGATGCTATATGCGGCGACAGGGCGACCGTTTACCGGCAAAAAAGCCGCAGAAATAGGCCTTATTAACTATTCTGTACCAAAGAAAGATTTAAAAAGGGAAACGCTAAAACTCGCGAGAGAATTACTACAAAAAAACCCAAATGTATTGCGGGGAACCAAACACGCGATCAGAGCTACTCAAAATATGCACTGGGATGCAGCCGCAGATTATCTTGCCGCGAAGCAAGCGGAGATAAAGATGCGTGATGCGGCAAGAGGTCACGATTCTTATCAAGAGGGTATTCGCCAATTTATTGATGAGAAGGCCTATCGGCCAGTATTCTCGCCTTATGTTGGTGCCGCGGATGGCAAGACAACGGCTAAAGGCGGAAAACCAAGGGCTTCTGCCGCGCGTAAAAAGAAAGCTCCGGCAAAGAGGAAGACGGCTAAAAAGAAATAGTTTTTTAAACAAATTGTTAAAATTCTAAGGACGGTGCGGAGATTTTCCGCGCCGTTTTTTCTGAGCTCTATATTTGAAATTGGGTCCGGCGTTACAATGACCGACCATACACTCTAAATATGTCAATTTGGCCCAGTCAACTCTATAGAGTTAGCCTTTTTATATGGCTATTCGCTCCATGAAATGATGGGAGTGAAATAGCCGTCAATTGGTTCGGTTTTTTCGAGAAAATGCTGATCGACCAAATATTTCATAAAAGTCTCGAGCGTTCCCCTGTTCGGTTCGACCCCATAAGCCCAGGTGTTGGATCCCATAAGATGCTGCATTTCTTCGATTTCGTCATGAAGCCATGGCAGCATTAAACGCTGAGCGCCGGAAAAGCGCATTTGTTCGATTGCCCATTCTTTAGATTTCTCACATGCTTTAAAGAGAGCTTCCGCCATCCAAGGGTGGTCGCTAAAAAGTTCCTCACGAATTACTAGCGTATGCATAATCGGATGAATGCCTGTTTTTTTATAATACGCTTTCTCTAGTTCGCGATAATCAGGAAATAATCTGGCAGTATTTTTGCCTTTATGCAGGGCGTCGGGTCGGCGGGCACCGAAGTAGGCATCTATTTCACCTGCCTCGAGCATCTGGTTAAGAGATTTGTCGTTAGGAATTATTGTGAGGGGTAGCTCTTTAGTTGGGCGAAGATCCATTTCATTGTCTTCCGCACGAGGCGCATTCACACCGCCTTCGAACCAGTCGATTGAATTCATGTCGACATCAAACTCATCTTGCAAGATACCACGAACCCAAACTCCTGCCGTCTGACGGTATTCTTGAACGCCGACGCGTTTATTTTCTAAATCCTTGGCACTCTCTATTCCGGCATTTTTGTTGATAAAAACAAAACCATGACGAAATACTCTGGATGGAAAGACCGGAATGGCAACATAAGGAAAGTCGCCCCGTATTTTCGATATCAGATAATGGGCGAGGGACATTTCTGCAACATCGAAAGAACGGGTTTTAATCATCCTCGCAAAAATCTCCGGCGGAGACTGAATAGCGATATAACGAAGGTCTATCCCCTCAGGCTGAATTATTCCTGAGCTGAGTGCTTCCATTCTGTCGTATGGACCGCAAGCCATAGTTACCGGCAATTTCGCCAAGAGACTTACCCCTAAAATTGATGATGAAAGTTGGAATTACTACCTACTGCTTCTTTGACGTGAGCCTAGAGACGCCGGGGTTTAAGTCAAGAGCAGTCAACAACTTTAACCTTTTTTGGTAGATAGAAGGTGAGTAGTAGCCCCGGTGGAAGGCATTGTATTAAGGGTTTTATTACAATCCAAAAATATAGGTGTGGTCCTCTCGCTAGAAGAAAGTCCTAAAACTAGGGTCGTGTAATTCTTAAGGAGGGTTAGTATCCGTACTTCTCTGCAGAACGGGAGCAGGTAGGACTTGCAATTTTTCAGCGTCATACCCCTTTCGGCTGCTATAAAACACTAGGAACATTAAACCAGCGCTCATAAAAAATGTCCCGGCGACGCCCAGCATAAGGGCAATTTTGCCGTGGTATCCAATGCCTAGGGTGTTAAGCCAAATCCAACTTTCATTCACGACGTAGCCAGTACCACCGGTAAGGACGACCGTGACTATAACAACTAATATGATTTTCAAGGTCGATACTCCTATCGGCGCCGCTCAACGGCATCAAGTTCCCAAGGGGCGTCATCATTGTACTGCTCTTCAAACGTGTTGATGTCAGACGCATACTGCAATGTATACCCAACAGCATCTAAACCTTTGAGTAGACGGTTGCGGCGATGTGCATCAATCTCAAATGGATAGACCGCTTGGTCCGGTCCGGTAACGGTTTGATCCTGGAGATCTACGGTTAACTCAGCTCCTGGCCCTTCTTGAAGTTGCTGTCGCAGTAGGCGAACGGTTTTCTCAGGTAAAACGACCGGTAAAAGGCCGTTATTAAAAGAATTATTATAGAATATATCACCGTAACTGGTGGCAATAATCGCGCGAAAACCTGCGTCAACTAGCGTAAATACCGCTCCCTCACGCGATGAGCCGCAGCCAAAGTTGTGGGCGGCTACGATAATTCGGGATTGTCGAAATCCTTCTTTGTTAAGGATAAAAGTTTCAATTTCATTTCCGTCTTGGTCTAATCGTAGGTCTTTAAAAACATATCCACCATATCGTTCGTCTCGGGGCATCATCAAATGGCGGGCCGGCAAAATTTGATCTGTGTCAATATTGTCTTGATCCATTGGCACGGCAACCGATGTAAAGCATGTAAACGGTTCCATCAGTTTTTCTCCAATTTGCGGACATCGGTGAAATGTCCTGAGATAGCCGCCGCTGCTGCCATCGCTGGGCTAACAAGATGCGTCCGTGCGCCCCGCCCCTGACGGCCTTCGAAATTTCTATTGGAGGTAGATGCGCATCTCTCTTCATTTTTTACAAAATCGCCATTCACACCAATGCACATTGAGCAGCCAGCAGCAGGGCGCCATTCCACCCCGGCTGCCTCAAATATTTGGTCTAACCCCTCCTGCTCAGCCTGCGCGCGGATCAGGCCCGAGCCTGGGACTATTATCGCTGGTATACAGACAGTACGATCTTTGAGGACTTCTGCAGCATCGCGTAAATCTTCTATTCTACTGTTGGTGCAGGAACCAATGAATACCCGGTCGACCTTAATATCAGAAACCTGCTGCCCGGGTTTGAGGCCCATATATTCCATCTTGCGGTTTAGCGCAGTTTGACGCTTGGGGTCATTTTCTAATTTAGGGTCGGGTATAGCGCCACTCACGGGTAAAACGTCTTCCGGGCTGGTACCCCATGTCACCATTGGTTCGATCGACGTAGCATCCAGAGTTTCTTCTCTTTCAAAAATAGCAGCGGTGTCAGTAGGGAGAGTACGCCAAAATTCCTCTGCTTTTTCCCAAGCGCTGCCCTGCGGAGCGAATGGGCGGCCCTTGAGGTAGCTGTAAGTTGTGGCGTCGGGTGCGATCATGCCAGCGCGCGCTCCGGCTTCAATAGACATATTACAGACCGTTAATCGTTCGTCGACCGTTAGGCCCTGAATTATTGGGCCAGCGTATTCGATGACGTGGCCGGTTCCCCCTGCGGCTCCTATATGACTAATAATGGCGAGAATGATGTCTTTCGCCGTGACGCCTATTGGACGTTTTCCCTTAACAGTGACGCGCATAGACTTAGGCTTTGGTTGCCAAAGTGTTTGCGTTGCCAAGACATGGCTTACATCTGAGGCGCCGATCCCGAAGGCCAAGGCACCCAAGGCCCCATGTGTCGAAGTGTGAGAATCTCCGCAAACAATGATTGTGCCTGGTTGGGTAATGCCTTGCTCTGGACCCACAACATGAATGATGCCACGACGGTCATCCCCTAGGTCAAATAGGTTGAGTTTATTGCGCTCGGCATTCTTTATGAGATTTTGTACGAGTGCCTGCGTGTCGTCATCGACATAATCCTTGTCTTCTAAACCTGTGGTGGGGGTGTAGTGGTCTGGTATGGCGAAGGTACGTTCCGGGTGTCGAACCATTCGATCATTTCCATGCAACATATTAAATGCATGGAACGAAAGCTCGTGGCAAAAATGCCGGTCGATAAACAGAAGGGTTTGCCCGGCTTCATTCATAGCTATTGAGTGTCGATCCCAAATTTTTTCGAACAAGGTTCGTGGTTGCTTCATCTTCAATTTTCTTCCCGTTTTCTTGGGGCTTCCGAAGTAAGAGCGTGGCGCTGCATAAGTCTTGCTTGAGCGACCGCAAATAGCAATGTCAGGGTCATTAGACCAAAAACTTTAAACGAAACCCAAAAATCTGTGCTTTGAGTGCGCCAAACGATTTCATTAAGGACGGCCATTGAGGCAAAAAACCAGGCGAACCGAATAGTGAGTTTGCGCCAGCCGGTATCGTCCATCGGCCAGGCGGATGACATCAGAGGTTTTAGGAGCGGTTTTTTGAAAAGGAGCCCACCAAATAAAATAAGGGAAAATAGAGCCTCTACAATCGTTGGCTTCATTTTAATGAAGGTTTCATCTTGTAGCCATAGGGTGAGGCCCCCAAAAATACCTACTATCACGGCGGTAATTAGCGGCATCATCGGCACACGCCGTGCAACTATTAATGAAACAACCAAAGCAATGGCGGTTGCAACCATCAACGCGGCGGTGGCGGTTAGAAGGGAGCTGCCGTCATTAGTTTTTGGTGCAAAAAGATAAGCAGCAAAAAATACTGCTAATGGAACATAATCTACCGTTGGCTTTAGCCAAGAGGGCTCGGTATTTTTATTAGGCATTTGTAATCCTATAATTCATAGCGCGCGGATAGTAATCGCGCATCCTACTGAGGGCAATGGATCAATATTTAAGTAGTCGGCGCGTTGACGCCAGGGCAATGGCAAATTACCGTTCTGATCAAGTCCATGGATATAGAATTGGCCTAAGAGTATAGGTAATTAGGAGGTTTTGATGGTTGAATTTACGGAAGTACAGGTAGATGGGAATCCAATGCGGATCGCCTTTTCGGTGCCAGCTGGGAGTGGCCCTCACCCGGCCGTTGTCGTCATGTATCATCGTGGAGGCTTTGACGACTTTACGTTGAAGGTTTGTGAGGATCTAGCCGAGGCGGGATATGTTGCCGCCTCGATGGACCTTTATCATTGGCCACCATTGCTTGAGCCGCCGCAGGAAAACCCATTTCCGAAAGACCCCGAAATTATCAAGGACGTTTCTGGAACGGTCGAGTGGCTCGCTGCCCGGGGTGATGTAAATATGGAAAATCTTGGAATTCTTGGCCATTGTATGGGCGGTCGAATGGCTTTGCTTGGCGCTTCGACAAACGAATCCTTTAAGGCATGTGTTCCCTATTATCCGGGAAATATGTTTAAGCCGTGGAGTGAGGAGGGCCCCGCCCCATTTGAATTATTAGGGGGGATTAAAGGCACAGTTCAGGGGTTCTTTGGTAATGACGATCAGAACCCATCGCCAGACGACCGAGAAAAAATTTCTACGGAGTTGTCGCGTTTGGGTGTGGAGCATGTTTTTCATGGTTACGATGGTGCCGGCCACGCGTTTCAAAATTTTGTAGCACCTGAGCGCTTTCGTGCTGATGCGACGACGGATTCATGGGAGAAAACTATCACTTATCTTGAGAGTACTCTTAAGGGGTAATGATATAGACTTTCAATGAGAGTGCTCGACCCCACCCCTAGTTTTGGCCAGGGATGAGCGCTTTTTCATTGATACGAGTAATTCACTGGGGCAGTCATTTTCTCGACTTGAAATTGTCTTGGATTTAGGCGATGCAGTTGGATCTGATATTCTTCTAGTTTAAATTTTTTTAAATAGAAAATGTGAGCAGGGTTTGAGTTTAGAAATTTCTCATATGGTTCTTAAAGAACTCGTCATTGCTAATAGAATTTTAGCTAATGAAGGAATTGTCGATGCATTTGGCCATGCCAGTGTGCGCCACCCTGAATTTCCTGACAGATATATTATGGCGTGTTCAAGAAGCCCGGGGATTGTTACCGTTGATGACTTGATGGAATATACGCTTGACGGTGAGCCCCTCGATCAGCAGGACCGCCCAATGTATGCCGAACGCCATATTCACGGCGGTGTTTACGAAGTTCGACCTGATATCAAAGCTGTAATTCATAATCATTCCCATGCGGTCATTCCGTTTGGTTTAACAGAAACTGAAATTCGACCAGTTTTTCATATGGGGTCCACAATGCTTGGCCCAGTCCCGGTTTGGGATATTGCCGATAAATTTGGAGATACGACCTTACTTGTCTTAAATATGGATCAGGGCCGGGATTTGGCTCATGGGATGCAGGGTGGACGAATTGCCTTGATGCGTGGTCATGGATGTGTCGTCGGCGGTGATACGATCAAACAAGCAGTAATGATTGCAATTTATTTGGAAGCTAACGCCAAGCTGCAAATGCAGGCGTTACAACTTGGAGACCCGCGTTATATGACGAGAGGTGAAATAGAACAATGCAGTGAGCGTATTACTGGTGAGCTTGCCATTGATCGTGCATGGGAATACTGGACGATTCGCGCTGGCTGCCAGACGCTTTGAATAATTTGTTGACCCTATTACATTCTCTTTGGACCATTTTAATTCTCTTCCATATGTCTTCATACAAGTCCTAGTAATATTGTGTTGTAAATATTAGATGAATTCTGACGATATCCTTGAAATCTACAACCAGCGGATCGGAAAGGGTGAAATTCATCCCGATCCTGATCAGTACGCCGTAGCAGAGGTTCTCCATTCATTGAATGGAGAATTAATTTCCGCCGAAGAGGTTTCCTCCGGGGTAGGGGCTATACTGAAGTCTATATTGAAAGGTTCTAAGGCTATAACCAGACCCCGGGGTTTGTATATTTATGGGCCACCCGGCCGAGGCAAGTCGATGCTGATGGACTTATTCTATGAAACAACCCCCGTCGAAAAACGACGCCGAGTGCATGTTCATCCCTTCATGCAAGAGGTACAACAGAAATTGCATAATTGGCGAACAGAGGGTAACGGAAAACAATTAGTAGAGCCTTTGCCGCGCCTCGCCCAGGAGATAGCAAAAAAAAGCTCACTGCTCTACTTCGACGAATTCCAGGTTGAGGCGGTTGTCGATGCCATGATACTCCGAAGGCTTTTTGAAGCGATGTTTGAGTTTGGGGTAACGGTTGTCGCTACATCTAATACGGCGCCCGATGATCTCTACGCAGGCGGACTGCAACGTGAACGGTTCTTGCCTTTTATCGATTTACTCAAAGAAAAGATGCAGATCATAGAGCTCTCGAGTGAAAAAGATTATCGTAGAGATCGTCTAAAAGCTGTTGGTGTGTATCATACGCCCCTTGGGATAAAGGCTCAGACTGCGCTTGATGATGCTTTTCAGCGTTTGACCGATGGAGCGGAAGGCACGTCTGATACGGTAATCGTGAATGGGCGAACAATTTCGGTTCCGAAAGCATCACGCGGTGTAGCTTATTTTCCGTTTTCTGAATTGTGCCAAAAGCCATTGGGCCCAGCCGATTATTGGTCGATCGCTTGCCAATATCAGACCGTAATCGTATCTGAGGTCCCCTTCTTTAACTCTAGCGATCGCAATATGGCCAAGCGTTTTTCAACGTTTATTGAGACGCTTTATGAGCAAAAAACTAAATTAGTTTGTTCAGCAGCAGCGTTACCCGATAATTTATACCCAGTTGGCGATGGGGCAGACATTTTTACGCGCATCGCGTCGCGTCTAGAGGAAATGCAGTCCGAGGAATATTTGTCAGCACCCCATAGCCCTGCAACTGCGAATACCGCTTAAGTTTTTTTCAACTTTTACCTGGCTCCCATGTTTTTTCTAATATGCCATCGCGCTCCGGCGGCAAAAAAATTGCCTGTTCGCGGCTCGCTTCTGCCGCTTCATCAGTTGGTAAATTGCAATCCCATTTCGATCCAATAAATCTACAGCCGGTTTTTTCCCCTGCTTTATCGGATGCAAGCCAAATCGCTGGCGGCACTATTACGTCTGCTGGAAGATAGGATTTCCCAGTTTGTTTTGCTGCGGCCCGCACCGCGGGTAGAACAAATTCAGTTTCAACCGCCCCTCCCGGCGCTATGCTATTTACTGTAACGCCGCTGTCTAATAAGTCTTGGCCCCAGCATAAGGTCATCGCCTCGAGGGCTGCTTTAGAGGGGCCATATGGGGATTCGTTGGGTCGGTACATCGATGAACGAGATTTAGTAACATTCAAGATGCGCCCTGACCTTTGTTTGAGCATTTGCTGGATTACCGCGCGAGCCATAAAAAACGGCCCGTTGATATTAGTATCTATAATTGCCGTCCAGCCTTTGGGGTTTCCTTCATAAAATTTTACACGATGATCAGCCATCATTCCCTGACCAAGACCGGCGTTATTGACTAATACATCGATGCGCCCAAAGGAGTTAAATGTTGTCTCAGCTACGTCTCGGCAGGCATCTAGGTTGGTTACATCGGCCGTAACAGGGATACCGATCTTCCGGCCTGCAATAGAATTTATCTCTTCGGAAACTGTTTCAATTTGGTGAGGGTTTCTCGCAGCAGTAATAACGATCCCGCTAGCGCCTGCCTCAGCATATCCAAGCGCAATCGCCCGGCCCAGACCGCGCCCACCACCCGTGATTATGGCAATTTTCCCGTCTAGTGCTTTTTTCATATTCTGTTCCATCTCGATAGTGTGAAGCCTCGTTAAATAGTCATATAATAGTTATTACATTTGATGGCAGGCATATAATCAGCTTTATCACACAGATTTATCCGGTGAGGAGAATTGGAATAAAATGTCATTAGTTTTTGAAGAATGCTCTTTTTGGGATTTTTCCCTTCAGGTTTATGGCTGTGAGGGTGTCTCAGCTGCATGCATAGGCTTACAGGATCGACATATTCTTGATGTGAATATTATTTTATTGAGCATGTGGCTGGGTCACGATGGTCACCCTATTATGGATAATAATGCGTTAAAT
>CAYZDH010000018.1:0-25177 GCA_964477025.1 uncultured Rhodospirillaceae bacterium
GCTATATCCCCGAATACAAACAGGCTGGGCAATTTAATCATGAGCCACGGAGACCAAGAAAACTGCTGTTACACCGTCGGCAGATGGGGCGGTTAATTGGTTCAATTCAGCGCGAGGGTATGACATTGGTACCACTCAAACTCTATTTTAATAAGCGAGGTATGGCTAAGCTTGAGCTGGGCCTAGCGAAAGGTAAGCGTGCCTATGACAAACGTGAATCTGAAAAGAAAAGAGACTGGGATCGCCAGAAAGCTCGGGTCATGAGGGAAAAGGGTTAGCCTCTTTTAGGAAATTTCAATTATTGATAAAACTGCCTACAAATTAATACCAATTCAGGCGTTCATAGAGACGAAAAGCCCCGGTTTTCATTGTGGCATCAGCTAAATTACAAATGTCTTATTTATAATTTTCCTCTACCCATTGTGATGCTTTGGCTAAGGTGGAATGAGAAAAACCTCTCGGCACAGTGTGACTGTTCGGTGAAGGAATAATTTTTCGATTGAAATTTCAACAAAGCGCTAAAAGAGCATTATGATCAAATTATTAATGAATAAAAAACTCCGCCACTAAATAGACCGCGACCAATAACATTAAGATGCCCATAGAAAAGCGGAACACCATTACGAAAATTTAAATAACTTCCTTCGAAACAAAGGCTAGATTTATACTGCGCTGACACTGTTTGTAAAATTTTAAAATAGGATTATGGAACAATGGCTCTAATTAGAATTGGAAGTGAGGCGCCCGGCTTTACACTTTCTGATCAAGACGGAAAAGCTATAAGCCTTTCTGATTTCATAGGAAAAAATGTCCTTATTTGGTTTTTTCCAAGAGCATTCGGCGGCAATTGAACGCGCGAGGCAAGTGGGTTCCGTGATCGAATCCATAACTTCAAAGAGAAGAATACCCAACTTCTTGGCATAACCTTTAGTTCGTCAGATGAACTTAAAAAGTGGAGTGACGAAATAGGTTTCAATTCGCATCTTTTGTGCGACGCAACTCGCTCTGTGGCTATGGCCTATGGTGCTGCGCTAAGTCCGGACCAAGGACGAGCAACACGATTGTCAGTGCTGATTGGTCCGGATGGGAAAATACGAAAGATTTATTTAGGGCTTGATGCAGAAGCGCATCCCGACGAAGTTTTGCGAGATTTGAGCTAAACAATTTTTCTGATTGACTTGAATACCTCGTGGAACATCGCTTCGGTTAAACGACCAGTATTGGTGTTATAGCGTGAGCAGTGATAGCTGTTTATTAGTGCTGGTAACTCAGGCAATACATGCACAGCGTTGTGGGAAAACTTCCATGCGGAGACTTTTTGGGTTAGTGCACGTAATACCGTGTTATGGGCAATACCACCGAGCGTAAGGATGCATTTTAGATTTGGCATCGCGTCAATTTCTGCTGTGAGAAACGGACGACAGGAATTGATTTCTGCGCCGACTGGCTTATTTTGTGGAGGTACACAACGAACCCCGTTGGTTACTCGGCAATCGATGAGCTCAAAGCCATCATTGGCGTGTGAGGAATAAGTACCCCTAGCAAAGTTGAATTTGCCCAACGTGTCGAATAATAGATTGCCAGCATAATCCCCTGTAAAAGGTCGCCCTGTGCGGTTCGCGCCCCTGAGGCCGGGTGCCAAACCAACAATGAGTAACTGGGAGTCAAGACTACCAAATGGGGTAACCGCTCCGTTGTGCCAGTCGGGGAATTTTTCGCGATTAGTATCTCGGAATTCTGCCAATCGTTGGCAGATTCTGCAATCGCTGCTAGGAAGAGAAAGCGAAGGAAACATAGTTGCAAATTTGAAAGTGGTGCTACGCTGTTTCTCTTATCTCTCCCTCTTCCGGAAATGGGGGTTGTTCTGTTGCGGGTTTCGATTGGTTGATAATGCTGTCCGGTAATTGAATATTATCTCCATTGCGAGAAATTTTTGATGCAAGATCGTTTAACTCGACAAAAGTATCTGCTTGCCGGCGCAGCTCATCAGCTACCATCGGTGGCGATGATTGAAAAGTACTTACTACGGTAACGCGAACCCCACGCCGCTGGACTGCTTCCACGAGGCGTCGAAAATCGCCGTCACCTGAAAAGAGTATAGCGTGGTCCATATGTTCGGCCATTTCTAGTACATCGATGGCTAGCTCCATATCCATATTTCCCTTTATTTTTCGCCGACCCATAGTATCGGTGAATTCCTTGGTTGGCTTGGTGACCATGGTGTAGCCGTTATAATCGAGCCAATCTACTAGGGGACGGATAGGCATATATTCCTGATCTCCCATCAACGCAGTATAATAATATGCTCTGACCAGCTGGCCTTTTGATGCAAATAGTTCGAGTAGGTTTTTGTAATCGATATCAAAACCCAGTGCGCGTGCTGTTGCGTAAAGGTTAGAACCATCTATAAATAGCGCAATCTTTTCCTGAGAATAAATGTTCATTGGCTGTCTCTTTATTTCGCCTAATAAAATTAAAGCTCATGCCTCTTCGTACCGCTATTCGGTACTATTCTTACGATGGCCGATTATTTAAAAATTTGTTTTCAGTGATGCTAAAATTTTCACCGCCTGGAGTTTTATAGGTAAAAGATCTACTGTCTCAAAAATAAGACAGTTAGGTACTCATGACAAGGTGAGATGAAAAGAAAGTCTAAAATTAAATGATTTTTATTGGAATTGGGGGAAATTTACCTAGCGACCAGTCCGGCTCTACGATGAGAACGTTGAAACAGACACTCCAATTTATCGATTCTAACCTTTGTAGAGTGGTTAGGTATTCACCTTTGTATCGAAGTGCTCCGGTCCCAATCACCGATGAGCCAGATTACCTTAACGCTGTTGCAGAGATTGAGACTCTCCTAAACGCCACAGAACTTTTGGCCAACCTCCATGATGTTGAGAAAAAGTTTGGAAGAGTAAGATCAGTAAAGAATGCTTCTCGTACCGTTGATTTAGATTTACTTGTTTATCACAATCAAGTGATTGAAATTGATGGAGAAAGTGGATTGCGTGTACCCCACCCTCGTCTGGCAGAGAGAGCATTCGTTCTATTGCCGTTTTTTGATTTGGAGGCAGATTGGATTCATCCTATAAGTAAACGAACGATTTCCAATCTCATTCGGAATTTGCCCGCCGAGCAACGGTGCGAAAGGGTGGCATGCGATTTATGGCAATAATTTTGAAATATGCCTTGAAATGCTTGCTTTTCACAAGGATTAGCCCATATATTGCGCCTCCTCAGGCTCGGAAAATCGGGTCTTTGAAACCAATGTAAGGAGTGTGACGCATGGCCCGCGTTACTGTTGAAGATTGCGTAGAGAAAATATCTAATCGTTTTGAACTAGTCATGATTGCAGCTCAACGTTCTCGTGAGCTGTCCGTCGGTGCAGAACTAACGGTGGAACGTGATAATGATAAGAATCCTGTCGTCGCGTTGCGTGAAATTGCGGACGAGACGGTTATGGTCCCTGAACTCGAGGAAGAGATAATCCTTGGTTTGCAGCATCACGGCGATACGGATGATCCTGAAGAGGAGGCGGAAGAGCTCTTGGCTATGGAAGAAGAACTCGCCGCTTCAGTAGAAGCCGAGCTTGCCGCTTTAGCGGTCGAAGCAGATGCATCCAAAGTGGCAACGGAGTCAGCCGAGGAAGTATTTAAAGACATTTCAGAAGAAGATATAAAAAAAGAAGATTAGAATTTCGCTTGTAAATATTCTTGGGATTGACATTTACTCCTGGAATAGGTTCCTGAGACCAAGGATCTTAAAATTTTGGTTTGGCTGAAGGTGGTATGATCCGTCAGTATGAACTTGTTGACCGTGTTAAGTGCTATGATAATGGCGCTAACGAAGACGCTCTAAATCGTGCCTACGTTTTTTCAATGATGGCGCACGGTTCCCAGAGACGTGAGTCTGGTGATCCGTATTTTTCACATCCTCTAGAAGTTGCAGGAATTTTAACTGAACTAAAGCTAGATTCTGATACTATTGTCACGGGCCTACTTCACGATACTGTTGAAGATACTGTGGCGACAATCGATGAAATTAAAACCCAGTTTGGTGACGCCGTCGCTCATCTCGTAGACGGTGTAACAAAACTTTCTAAATTTGAATTACAATCGGCCGATAAAAGACAAGTCGAGAATTTCCGAAAACTGTTATTAGCGACCTCGCGTGATATTCGCGTATTGTTAGTTAAATTGGCCGACCGTTTGCACAATATGCGAACGCTTCATTTTATTAAAGAACCAACAAAACGAGATCGCATTGCGCGCGAGACGATGGAGATATATGCCCCTCTTGCGGAGCGTATCGGAATGCAAGGAATTAAAGACGAGCTTGAAGATTTAGCTTTTGCTGAGCTCTATCCGGACGCTCGAAATACAATTTTAGCCCGATTGGAATTCCTTAGGACGGAAGCGGTCGAAACTGAGGTGATTGATGGAATATCTGCGGAATTACGGTTTACTTTAAAAGAACGGGGCGTAATTGTTGAACTCTCAGGTCGTGAAAAACGACCGTACTCGATATGGCGTAAAATGCAGCGTCAGAATGTCGAGTTTGCGCAATTATCCGATATTATGGCTTTTCGTATCGTCGTCGATGATATTATGAAATGCTATCAAAGTCTCGGGATAATTCACGGAACCTATTCATGTGTGCCGGGGCGCTTTAAAGACTACATCTCGACACCTAAACGTAACGGATATCAATCTATTCATACAGGCGTTATTGGCCCACAAAAGCGGCGAATCGAAGTCCAAATTCGTACTGGTGAAATGCATCAAGTCGCTGAGCTTGGTGTTGCTGCGCACTGGCAATATAAAAAAGAAACTCCAGGCGGTGAAGCTGAGCTTTATGAGTACCGCTGGGTAAGGGAATTGCTCGATATTCTCGAACACGCGGATGACCCTGATGAATTTCTTGAAAATACCAAACTCGATTTATTCCAAGATCAAGTTTTTTGTTTCACACCAAAAGGCGAGTTAATCGCTTTGCCGCGCGGAGCGACGCCTGTCGATTTTGCCTATGAAGTGCATTCTGAAGTTGGTGATTCATGTGTTGGAGCAAAAATCAATGGTCGGTTAGTTCAATTGCAAACCAAATTACGAAATGGTGACCAGATCGAAATTGTGACCTCAAAGCCGGGCGTTCCGTCGCCAGATTGGGAAGGTTTTGTCGTAACAGGAAAGGCACGTGCTAAAATTCGAAGATTTATTAGGACTAAAGAACGGACGGAATATCGGCAGCTTGGGGAGGCAATGATCGAGAAGGCCTTTGCTAAAAATGGCTATCAATACAGCGAAAAAGCGATTGAAAAGGTTAGCACACAACTCGGTGTTCAGAATCTAGATGATTTATATCTTGCAGTTGGGCGAGGTCATCTAACCGCTGCGAGTGTTGCCGAAATAGTTATAAACGGCGAAACAACGGAACCTCTCAAGCGGTTGTTGGCCGATGGTAATTCTATCGACACCCAAAATGGTAAATCTAAGATGGTAAGTGCTATACCGATACATGGCCTGATACCGGGTGTAGCAGTACACTATTCAAACTGCTGTCATCCATTACCTGGTGACCGAATTGTGGGAATTCAAACAGTGGGTAAGGGTATCTCCGTGCATACAATTGATTGTGAAAGCCTTGAGAGCTTCCATGAAATGCCTGAACGTTGGGTGGATATAAGCTGGGATCTTAGCTCCAAAGAAGACAGTAGCCATATAGGGCGCCTAAATTTAGTTGTGGCAAACCAAAGGGGTGGACTCGCGAGCGTCGCATCGGTTGTCGCCAACAGTCAGGGAAATATTGCAAATTTGAAAATTACAAGCCGGACGAAAGACCTGATGGAAATGTTGCTGGATATTGAAGTCCATGACAATAAGCATTTGAATGATATCATGGCAGCGTTGCGTGGCGTTTCTGTGGTCAGTTCGGTGTCGCGTGTTATTCAATAAGTTAGAAATTTAGGAATAGGGAGATATGCGATGGGTGCGATTGACTCGGATGCACATGTGCTGGAAACACCTAAGACCTGGGCATATTTGGACGATGATAATAAATGTTACACTCCCTTTATTGTCACTCAGACCCATGGACCTGAACTCAAGGCTAATGATGGGAAAAATACGCAACAAAATTACTGGCTGATTGGTAACCGCCCTATGGGCAAAGATCGCAATGTCGGTACCGAAATGTCGCGTGCTATCGCTGAGATGGAAGATATTCCGGGTCGGCTAGCACATATGGATGAACTCGATATTGATATACAAATATTATATCCGACTTTATATCTGAGGCCGGTTACTAACGATATTAACGCCGACCTGGCTTTGACTCGAGCTTATAACCGCTGGGTTGCAGACGTTAGCAAAAAGGCTAATGGCCGGATGCGCTGGATTGCCTTACCACCAATGCGTTCACCAAATCTTATTCGGGACGAAATGAAGTTTGCTAAAGATAATGGAGCTTGCGGTATCTTTTTGCGAGGGTTGGAATGTGATCGATCTATAGGCGACCCGGTATTTTATCCACTTTGGGAGATAGCGTCGGAACTTGATATGCCAATATGTATGCATTCAGGTAATGGTAGTGAGTTTCATCATGATTTTTTCGAAACAGATACGTCATTCACTAAGTTTAAACTAGCGGTGGTAGGCGCATTTCACACGTTAATCGAAAAAAAAATACCCGAAAAGTTTCCTGATGTCCGTTGGGGTTTTGTCGAGGTTAGCGCTCAATGGGTTCCCTATGTTTTGTGCGACCTTGAGGATCGCTTCCATCGAAATGGTTGGGATTGGTTTGATAATCCTCTAAAAGAAAACAATATGTATGTCGCTTGCGAAAATACTGACCACTTAGATTACATCATTAAATATGCAGGTGAAGATAATTTGGTGATCGGAACTGATTACGGCCATCATGATCCATCGAGCGAGGTCATGGCCGTTAAGCTCTTAAGGGAAGACGTACGCCTGGCGCCCGGGGTGGCGGATAAAATCCTAGAAGATAATGCCCGGGCCTTATATGGGTTGAACTAATAGGCAAGAAAATGACCAGCCAATATTTGCGTCTTGGCGTCAATATTGATCATGTTGCTACAATTCGTAACGCACGAGGTGGGCTGCACCCAGATCCGCTGCGCGCAGCAGAAATTGCTCAGAAGGCCGGGGCAGATGGCATCACAGCCCATCTACGAGAGGATCGTCGCCATATAAGTGATCGTGATATCGATTTGCTACGTAATACGATTGATTTGCCGCTGAATCTTGAAATGGCAGCAACTGACGAAATGCTAGAGATTGCTCTTAACCATTTACCCCCCGCGGTTTGTTTAGTCCCAGAAAACCGTGAAGAACGAACAACGGAGGGCGGCCTCGATGTGGATGCGAATTTTGAGCGGCTGTCCCCGTTTGCCGAACAACTTGCTGCGGCAGGCATCCGATTGTCTTTATTTGTTGAACCAGACCAGATTCAGCTGGAAGCTGCTAAGGCATTAGGCGCACCGGTCGTAGAGCTCCACACGGGTACCTACTGCAATACAGAAGTCGGCAGCAGTGAAAGGGCTAAGGCCTTAGCCAAAATAGGCGAGGCGGCTGTTCATGCTGAGGAGCTGGGCCTCGAATGCCATGCCGGCCACGGTTTGGATTTTGAAACGGTGGAGCCAATTGCAGCCATTCCGTCGATTGTTGAATTGAATATAGGGCATTTTCTTATCGGTGAAGCAATCTTTGCAGGACTTGAAAATACTATCAGCCGAATGCGGACAATGCTGAATAATGCTCGGGCCAATAAAGTTGATGATCGTAGTACTTGATGATTATTGGCATTGGTAATGACCTAATTGATATTAGTCGTATTAAACGTACGCTTGATCGTTTCGGAGACCGTTTTGTGAATCGAATTTATACTAAATTAGAATGCGAAAGGTCCGAGCGACGTGCCAACAGGGTGGAGAGTTACGCCAAACGGTTTGCGGCGAAAGAAGCATGCTCGAAAGCATTGGGAACAGGTATTCGTATGGGCGTATATTGGCGTGATATGGCCGTTACAAATCTCAAGAGTGGAAAGCCGACCATTTCACTCACTGGCGGCGCAGCCAAACGCCTAGATGAGATTACGCCGAAGGGTATGACATCACAAATTGATATCAGCATGACGGATGAACCACCTCTTGCTGAGGCCATTGTTATCATTTCGGCTATACCTAAAAATACTGAGAACGAATAATAACGTTGATTGACACCAAACGTTTCGGGTGGCTTTATCGGCGCGCGTTGAGGGTAGGGCGGCGCACATTTGCCAATTTTTGTGACTGTTCCATATGAAAAATTCATTCTGGGAGACCATCAAAACCGTTGTATATGCGGTTCTTATTGCGTTAGCCATTCGCACAGCAGCCTATGAACCCTTTAATATACCGTCTGGCTCTATGATGCCGAATCTGTTGATTGGGGATTATCTGTTTGTTTCGAAATTTTCGTATGGTTTTAGTCAACATTCATTTCCACTGAGTGCTGGGCCGTTTTCAGGACGAATTTTTGGTAGCGAACCAAGGCGTGGTGATGTCGCTGTATTTAAACTTCCAAGTGATAATGAAACAGACTACATAAAAAGAATCATTGGGCTTCCTGGCGATAAGATTCAGTTAAAACGTGGGCGATTATTCATCAATAACAAAATCGTCCCGCGGAAAACAATTTCCCCTTTTCCGATGCAAATTTCTCCGGGTCGCTTTGTTGCGGTGAAACGCTACGTCGAAACCTTACCCAATGGACGGGAATATGAAACTCTTCAGAAAGATGGCGATAAAGGACCATTAGACAACACTCCAGTTTACCAGGTGCCGATAGGACATTATTTTGCTATGGGTGATAATCGAGATAATTCACTTGATAGCCGGGTACCTAACAGACAGGGCATCTATGGGGTCGGGTACATACCAGCAGAAAATCTTGTTGGTCGTGCCGAAGTGCTTTTTTTCTCGACAGATGGTACTGCTTCTATCTTTGAACCATGGGGCTGGTTTCATGCTGCCCGGTTCAAGCGTTTCTTCCAAGGTATCAAATAGTGGCCACTGGGGCGGGTTCTCTCGTTGAGCTATGTCGGAAAATCGGTTTTGAGTTTACCGATGAGTCTTTGCTTACGAATGCTCTAACCCACGCTAGCGCCGAAAATTTTGCCGATTTTAATACCTATGAGCGTTTAGAATTTCTTGGCGATCGCGTTCTTGGGCTGGTCGTTTGTGATTTCCTAATGAGCACCTATCCTTTCGAAGATGAAGGGGCTTTGTCACGCCGTTTAAGTGGGCTTGTTGATCGCTCCACACTTTCATCTGTAGCTTCGTCGATTGAACTTGATCATTACATAATTCATGGCATTGGCACCTCTTTGAATGACTCGATCAAGGCAGACGTTATGGAAGCTATTTTTGGGGCAATCTACCGTGATGGAGGTTTAGAGCAGGCACGTCTAGTAATCGAAAATTTAATTTGTACTCTTGCAGATGAGGTCAAATCCCCTCCTACAGACTCGAAAACTGCTTTGCAGGAGTGGGCACAAGGAGGAGGACTTGCTCTGCCATATTACAAAGAGGTAGATCGGACCGGTCCTGACCATCAGCCAATTTTCTCGGTCGAAGTTTTTGTGGAGGGTTGGGGCACTTGTATCGGCAGCGGGTCGTCCAAGCGCTCAGCGGAACAGGCCGCTGCTGCAATGATGCTAAAGAGAGTTAAAATATAAATGATTGATCAGTCAAATATGCGGTGTGGGTTTGTCGCGTTGATAGGTGCGCCAAACGCCGGTAAGTCGACTTTGATGAACTGCATCATGGGAACTAAAGTCTCTATTGTGACCCATAAGGTGCAAACGACCCGGGCGCGCGTTGTTGGTGTTTTGACAAACGGTGATGATCAAATTGTTTTCGTCGACACCCCTGGTATTTTTACGCCAAACCGTCGATTGGAACGCGCGATGGTTACTGCAGCATGGGGTGGCGCGACCGATGCTGATAAAATTGTATTGCTCATTGATGTCGAAGGTGGTTTGAGTGCGGAAGTTCAAGTTATTATTAAGGGCATCAAGAAGTTGGGTAAAACGGTAATTATCGGACTAAACAAGATCGATTTGATCCCCCGTGAAAAGCTACTAAGTCTCGCTGAAGAACTCCAGGAAGTTAGCATTTTGGAATCTATATTTATGATTTCTGCTTTGAAAGGTGATGGTGTTAACGACCTTCTTTCCAGCCTGAGTGAAGATTTACCGAAAGGTCCTTGGTTGTATCCCGAAGACCATCTGAGCGACATGAATGAGCGATTGTTTGCGGCAGAAATTACCCGGGAGAAATTATTTTTGTCTTTACTTCAGGAGTTACCTTATTCACTTACTGTTGAGACCGAAGGGTGGCAAGAACGGCAGGATGGTAGCCTGAAGGTTGATCAGGTAATTTACGTTGAGAGGCCGGGTCACAAGGGGATTGTCTTAGGAAAAGCGGGACAACAAATCAAGCGTGTCGGAGCAGAATCACGCAAGGAACTTGAACATATTCTTGAGCGCCGCGTGCACTTGTTTTTATTTGTAAAAGTGCGCGAGAAATGGCGCGATGATCCAGAGCGCTATCGAGAAATGGGGCTCGAATTTAGCGAGTGATTGGCAGTCTATCGCTGCGGTTCAATTGTTTTTTCGAACAAGCTATTGCCTCCGATGTCTCTGATCCCGATAGTCAGTGTGCCGGTCTTTGCGTTAATTCGGCCATGTCCAAAATATACGTATCCAGCGCTTGGTGGATTGTTCCCTTTGGGAGCGCGGGGTGTCCGAAAATGCCGCTTAGGACCAAACGTTCTGTCGTAATGCATTGCGCGCCCAGGCCGGGTGTGGAATGGCCCTGATATAAACTCCCAAAACGGTAAAAAATCTCGAAAGGCTGCTCGGTCTGGGTGAAAATGATGGGCGGCAGAATAATGTACGTCTGCCGCTAACCAGACAATATTTTTTATTTTTTGTCCTTTTATATGTGAAAGAATATCGGCTATCTCGAATTCTCGTCCAAGTGGAGGCCCATTATCACTATTTGAGAATTTATCGTATCGCGGGCGTTCTCTCTTTTTTTTGTGCGCTATCGGGAGTGGGTTAGCGATGATCTTCCAGAGTGCGTTCGATTCCGATAAAGCCCTTTTTAGCCAGTTAATTTGAAGCTGTCCGAGGAGTGCTGTGTCCTCGCCGGAATTCTCTTGTTGGTTTCGGTTATTTTGACTTCGGTAACTTCTGGAATCGAGGAGAAAAACATCGACATTGTTACCATATGACACCTTACGAAAAATTCGGTTTGGGTCGGTCGGGTGGCGTTGAATGGGTGTAAATTCAAAGAAAGCCTGTCTACCATTTCGGGCCAGACTATTTACGTTTGTTTGGGTATAACCTTTGCGGAACATAATGCGTCGTGACAATTTGCGCCCCGGCCACCAATTATTAGTTACTTCGTGATCATCCCAAGTAGTAAGGGCAGGAACTTCCTCGCAAAAAGCTCGATAATGGGTATCAAGAAAATTATAGCTATAGTTGCCGCGATAATCTTCAACACTTTCTGCAACCCGAGATTTTGCGGGTGTAACAATATTTTCCCATTTGCTGCCGTCCGGCATCGAAGCTCGTTTTAAAATAGGCTTGTCAGAATAAATACGATCGCCCAGGTGGATCAAAAAATCAGGAAGTGTTTTGCGCATCGTCTCAAATAATTTAAGTCCCCCCCAATCAGCGTTGATTCCCCACCCCGCGCCACATTGGTCGCCGCCAAAAACAAAAGTAACGTCGCGGTTTTGTCCTGGGGTACGCAAATGTCCTAGACGTGTCTCTGACGCATTATTATCGCCAAACTGGACGCGGTAAAATATATCTTGACCCGGTGGGAGGTCGGTGAGAGTTACCTGACCTGTATAGCCAGTTTTTGCGGTGACCATGGGGCCTGCAACACGCTGGGAGTTTTCCAGTTTGGGGGTACTCGACCAATCAACGAGCATCTTTGCCGATTTGTTTGAACGCGCCCAAATTATAGCACTGGTTTGAGCAATATCACCGGAGGCGATACCATCCGCAAAGTGCGTTCTTGCGTTTGCAGCCGTTACGATTGAGGGAGCGACACTAAGGCCAGCCAATCCCACAACGAGTTGACGACGAGACATATTAGCTTTGTGATTTGATCTGGCGATTGCCATTTAAAGTCTTTCCTTGTGTATTAGTTTAGATTTGTGCGTGTACGGCATGGCCGTCAATACCTTATAAAGAGTTTATGGACTGGACCGATGAAGGATTGGTGCTTTCGGCGCGCCGCCATGGTGAGAATTCGCTCATCGTCAACTTGCTGACGCGTGAGCAGGGACGACATGCGGGGCTAGTGCGTGGAGCTTCGAGCACTCGAAATCGAGGTCTCTATCAACCTGGGAACCATTTGCGCGCCCATTGGCGGGGAAGACTAGCTGAACATCTTGGCAACCTTACTTGCGAATTATTGCACTCCCATGCCGCCGACTATCTACATCAACCTTTGCCGCTGATGGCCTTGAGTTCTGCCACTGCGATTTTAGACTCTGCTTTGCCTGAACGTGCACCGTGTCCGACCTTATTTGAAAAGCTACAGGCATTAATTGGAAGTTTTGATAATTCAGGCTGGCAGGTTAGCTATATTCGATGGGAGCTCGACTTGCTTGCTGAGCTGGGGTTTGGACTTGACCTTAGCCAGTGCGCGGCAACTGGCAGCGATCATGACCTTATATATGTTTCTCCGCGGACCGGGAGAGCAGTATCAGCTGAGGCGGGGCGGGATTATCAAGATCGGCTCCTATCCCTACCAAAGTTTTTACGTGAAGACACCAATGTCGATATTAGTGGTCCTGTTTTGTATGAAGGACTGAAGCTGACCGGTCATTTCCTTGGGCGTCACGTGTTGAGTGATACCCGTTACGGCTTGCCGGCAGCCCGAGAAAGACTCGCCGATAGCCTCCGTCGTGAGCCCACTCTTAAAAATTAACAGAATTAGACAAATTAGTATATTTATTGCGTCTTTTAGCTAGCTCACTACCATATATGGTGTATAACTGATTTATGGCTGTAAGCTCTAAAAATACTGGAAACACTACAGAAATTCTTCTTGATGAAGCGTTAGGAGACCGCTATCTCGCTTACGCACTCTCGACGATCACCTCACGTTCGCTACCAGATGTACGAGATGGCTTAAAACCTGTTCATCGCCGATTATTGTTTGCAATGCGTCAGTTAAGGCTTGAACCCGGAACGGGGTTTAAGAAATGTGCTCGCGTTGTTGGAGACGTGATTGGTAAATACCATCCCCACGGCGATACAGCGGTTTACGATGCACTCGTTAGATTGGCCCAAGAATTTGCTGTTCGCTACCCGTTAGTAGAGGGTCAAGGTAATTTCGGTAATGTTGACGGGGATTCTGCAGCAGCGATGCGCTATACAGAATCGCGGCTGACCGAATATGCTTTGGCGATGCTCGAAGGGATCGATGAGGCTGCCGTTGATTTTCGTGAAAATTATGACGGCACGGAAAGTGAACCAATTCTTATGCCAGCCTCGGTTCCAAATTTGCTAGCAAACGGCGCTTCAGGAATTGCTGTCGGCATGGCGACGTCAATTCCTCCCCACAATCTCGAAGAAATCTGCAAGGCACTTACACACCTAATTAAGTTCCCGAACGCTACAATCGATAAGCTTTTATCCTTAATGCCAGGACCTGATTTTCCTACCGGCGGGGTACTTGCTGAAAGCTCTACCAATATTCGGTCCGCATACAAAACCGGGCGAGGCAGTTTCCGCCTGCGTGCAAAATGGAAAACTGAGAAACTTCAGCGTGGTCAATGGCAGATTGTTATTACCGAGTTTCCTTATCACGTTCAGAAAAGCCGCCTGGTTGAAAAGGTTGCTGAATTAATGCATGCCAAAAAACTGCCCATGCTTGAGGACATACGGGATGAATCTGCCGCAGATATAAGACTAGTTCTAGAGCCTCGGTCACGAACAATCGAACCGGAAATATTGATGGAAGCATTGTTCCAAAACACCGACCTTGAGGTTCGTGTTGGAATGAATATGAATGTTCTTGATCTTAATACGATCCCCAGAGTCATGGATTTGCGGGAAGTTTTACAAAGTTTTCTTGATCACCGTCATGAAGTTTTAGTGCGACGGACCAATAATCGTTTAGAGAAAATCGAGAAACGCTTAGAGGTTCTTGCTGGTTACATGGTCGTGTTTTTAAATCTCGACGAGGTGATCAAGATTATTCGTAATCAGGATCAGCCTAAACCCATGCTAATGCAGCGTTGGAAGTTGACTGATGCTCAGGCTGAAGCAATTCTCAATATGAGACTGCGGGCTTTACGTAAGCTTGAAGAGATCGAAATCCGTAGAGAAATTGAAGATCTTGAAAAGGAGCAAAAGGCTCTCGAGGTCCTTATGGCTGATAAGGTTTTACGTTGGAAATCCATAGCCGAAGAAATAGCAAATATAAGAAAGCGCTTTGGTAAAAATACCGATCTTGGCAAGAGGCGCACAGAAATTGGTAATGCTCCCAGCGCGACCATTGTGCCGATAACAGCTATGATTGAACGGGAACCAATTACAGTTATTTGTTCTCAAATGGGATGGATTAGGGCTTCAAAAGGTCATGTGGATGATGTTTCCTCCCTAAAGTTTAAGGAAGGAGATAGATTTCGATTTGCTCTTCATGCCTATACAACCGACAAAGTTCTGATGTTTGGGACTAATGGGAGATTTTATACGATAGGTTGCGATAGGCTCCCCAGCGGTCGGGGCCATGGAGAACCTGTCCGTCTCATGACCGGTCTTAGCAATGATCACGATGTTGTTGATCTTTTGGTCCATGTCGAAGGACGTAAACTCATTGTTGCATCATCGGATGGTAGGGGTTTCTTGGTCCAAGAGAATGATGTTATAGCGCAAACCCGAGGTGGCAAGCGTGTACTTAATGTCTCAGGCGATGTGGAAGCGCGGGTTTGTAGAATTGTGCCTGAGGGCGCCGATCATATTGTCTCGGTGGGTGAAAATCATAAGGTCATAATTTTTCCGATCGATGAGTTAAGTGAAATGACCCGTGGTCGAGGAATGAAATTACAGGCTTACAAAGATGGGGGTTTGTCGGATGTTAAAGCCTTTTCGCTTTCTGAAGGTTTGAGCTGGAAGAGTGGCGAACGTACCCGGACCGAAGCCGATATAATTTCCTATATTGGAAAGCGAACACAGGCGGGGCGTCTAGCTCCAAAGGGTTTTCCACGTTCTAACAAGTTTGGATAAGAAGTCTTTGGAATTAGTTAATTGCTCACTGTAAATGTGTTCGTCATTTAAGGTTTTAATAATCTGGGTAAATCGGTTGTTTTTGGCTTGAATGGGCGTTCTATCGAATATACTCGGTCGTTCGTCTACCCCTTCTTGTTTCTATCTATGTAATAACGTCGTCGCCCCCTGATGACCAATACTTGCGATTAGGTTAACTAAATACGTTTTTCGTTAACTAGTTACTAAAATCATCAAGAGCCCGCCCATTACGGCTATATTGTTACAAAATGTATACATTGCCCGATTGCGTTCGGCCCAGTCACCGTTCTTGTTCCAAAAATCGTGGTATAAAAAATTCGCCAAAATGGTGAAGGCGATTAAAATACTCGCTCCAATTTGGGTGTAATAATCAATTAATATTAAGGTGCCACCTGCGAGCATCATCAAAAAACCGGCGGCCAATGAAAAAGGAGAAAACGGGACCCCTCGTTTAGCTAAACGCCTAGCGTGCTCATTGAAACGCGGTAAAGCCGTAAAACCGCGAAAAATAAATAAGAAAGCGATCATCGCGTGAGCGAGCATTTGCAGAAAATTATGGTCGGCGTGGAACATAGAACCTCTAGAGTTAAATATCGGCTGATTTATATTCCAGGAATATCGGTGGTAGTGAAAATTTCACCATAAATTATTAAATTAAAGCGTTTGCCAACCATCCGGTGTGAGTGCTTCGAGAGGCCGAAATCGAGCCTTATAAGACATTTTTGGGCTTTCTTTGATCCAGTACCCCAGATAGACATGAAGCAAACTTTGATTTATAGCCTGTTGGACAAGCCAAAGGATCATATAAGTTCCCAGGCTGTATTTATCTAAATCTGGATCAAACAAACTATAAACAGCAGATAAAGCGTCGACTTGACGGTCCGCTAGCATGACAGCGACTAGTGTATCTTCTGGATCGCGGAATTCGATTATCCTTGTATCAATTGGACTATCTTCGATCATTGCGTGAAAATCTCTAAAACTCATGCTTGCCATTTCCCCGTCAGCATGACGAGATCTTTGATAGCGCGTAAAAAGATAATACTGCTCAATTGTTGCATGCCCCGCCATGTCGCGGACGGTTAGATATGCATTCCGTTTGATTAAACGTCGAAATGAACGCGACCAATGAAAATCCTCTACCCTTATTCGAACGGGAACGCAGGCGGTACATCCTGGACAAGCCGGGCGATAGGCAAGGCTATGGCTCCGCCTAAACCCTGCGCGCGCGAGATTATCATATAGGTCCATAGCGTCTGGATTTGCCAGGTCCGTGACAACCTTACGTTCTACGCGGCCCGGGATATATGGGCAGGGTAAAGCGCGCGTTCCCATAAAAAAACTGCGCGGGCGAAGTTGTGCGGGCCGATTCATTAATTTCTACTTAACATCAATTATAAAGCTGCACCATAAATCGCTAAATTTGTACGTCAAGCGAGCATATATTTTTAGTGGCCGCAAGCAACCTTGCCGAATTCGACCACCAGTTTTGTTTTTTTGGGTCTTAGTAATTTTTTCCTCTTTTGCTCTTGTCTCGATTGTAAACCAGAAAGTTAAAGAGGGTAATTATTTCCTACTGAAGATAGACATATTAGAAAATTAAAACAGGTACTTAGAGAAAATTTATATCAATTTTGGATGTAGCTCTTGACGGAAACGGGACAGCACGACAGGTTAGCCGCCACTCTAATCGGGAGAAAATTTATGGCTGGGAATGTAAAAACTGCCGAAGAATTGCAGGTGCGCTTGGTCGCCAATCACTTCAACGAATGGATGGGGCTAAAAATCATTAACCTTGATGAAGAAAAGATCGAAATCACGATGCGTTGGCGTGAAGAAATGATCTCCAATCCCAAGGCAAGAGTTACTCATGGCGGGATTCTTGGTGCACTGGTTGATGTCGCGGCTGACTTTATGATTGCTGCTAAGCTTGGTGCACCAGCGCCGACGGTTGATATGCGGGTCGATTATCACCGTGCGGCATCGCCTGGCGATCTTAGAGCGGTTGGCAGAATTATCCGAGTTGGAAGTACATTCTCGACGGCTGAAGCAGAAGCATTTGACGGTGATGAGAAGTTGGTTGCTAGCGGTCGTGGCCTATACTACACGGCACCCCTAAAAAGATAAGAGAAGTTACATAATTTTGACAACCACAGAACGTCACGCCATGATTACAGAAATGTTACGGTTAACGGGCGAGGACCCTAAATGACAATTGATCCACGGGAATTCCGGAATACGGTTGGCTGCTTTGCAACCGGTGTTACCGTTATTACAACTTTGGACGTGGATGGAGCGCCGATTGGTTTAACCGCAAATTCCTTTACCTCGGTGTCACTCGAGCCACCAATGATTTTATTCTGTCTTGATCGCAAAGTCGCAAGCTTCGATTCCTTTGCTGTTGGGAAAGCTTTTGCAATAAATATTCTAGCAACGGATCAGATTGATGTTTCCAACCGCTTTGCCAAAAGTGGCCCTGATAAATGGCAAGATTTCAATTTCGAAACTTGGGATAGTGGCGTGCCAATTATCCCCGGCTGTCTCGCTAATCTAGAATGTCGCGGTGACTCAATTATGGATGGCGGTGATCACGTCATCGTTATAGGCGAGGTTGAGCAGATGACTGCCGCTAATGAGGAAATCAAACCCATCCTATATTATCGCGGCGGTTACAAGGAAATTGCTTTTTAGCGAGATGCTAAGATTAGCTTTAGCGGTTATAAAAATCTTTGGTGGTTAGCAGCCTGTTAATTTGCCAATTTCTTTGCTGTCTCTAACGCTGCGTAGGTGAGAATGCCATTAGCGCCTGCGCGCTTAAAAGCAAGCAGCGCTTCTCTTAATGTCTGTTCTCCATCGACCAGACCCTGCTGGCCAGCAACCTTAAGCATCGCATATTCGCCGCTAACCTGATAAGCGAAGGTCGGCATTGCAAATGTTTCTTTTATACGCTGGAGAATATCAAGATAAAACAAGCCCGGCTTGACCATCAGCATGTCAGCGCCTTCTTCAATATCTAAGGCGACTTCACGCAAAGCCTCATCTGAGTTGGCTGGATCCATCTGGTAGGTATTTTTGCTAGCACCATTGAGGTTGGACGCGGAACCTACAGCATCGCGAAAGGGGCTATAAAGACTGGAGGCGTATTTAGCTGCGTAAGACATTATACGGACATTTTCAAAACCCTCCGAATCAAGCGCGGCCCGAATTGCGCCCACTCGGCCATCCATCATGTCGCTTGGGGCGATGACATCGCAACCTGATCTGGCTTGTACGACAGCCTGCTTGCACAGAATTTCGAGTGTTTCATCATTGACGATATAACCATTCCGTAACAGTCCGTCATGCCCGTGGCTGGTAAAGGGGTCGAGTGCGACGTCGCACATGATACCAATTCCATGATGGGTTTCTTTTATTGCGGCCACAGCACGGCAGATTAAATTATCTGGGTTATAGGCCTCCTGAGCTTCATCTGTTTTGAGAGCGGCGTCTATAACAGGGAATACGGCGACAAGGGGAATGCCGAACGATTTCGCCTGCCCTACTTCTGTGACGAGCTGGCTAATAGATAGGCGCGCAACACCAGGCAGACTTGGAATATCGATCTTTGCCTCATGACCACCATGCACAAATACCGGCCAGATAAGATCGTCTGCTGTTAATTGGCTTTCTGCAACAAGACGGCGTGTCCATTCGTCATAGCGGTTACGGCGCATCCGCGTTGTTGGAAACCCGGGTTTTGGCATGTCTTAACTAACTAATAATTCTATTAGGACGCGTCTAGCGCCTGAGCTAAATCAGCTAGAATATCATCGATATGCTCGATACCGACGGATAGCCGGATATAGCCTTCGGTAACACCCGAAGCCAACTGCTCCTCAGCGGCTAGCTGTGAATGCGTCGTTGTTGCAGGATGAATTGCGAGGCTTCTAGCATCACCGATATTGGCGACATGATAAAACATCTTTAGCGCTTCAATAAATTTTTTACCGCCTTCTTCGCCGCTGGCAACCTCGAATCCAAGAAGTGAACCATAACCACCTTTCAGATAATGATCGGCGCGGGTGCGAGGTTCCCCCTTCATCACACCAGGGAATATAACCTTAGTAACTTTGGCATGTTTTGAGAGGTATTCGGCGACCTTTTGAGCATTCTCGCAATGCCGTTCCATACGCAATGGTAAAGTTTCCATTCCCTGAATAAACTGAAAGGCGTTGGCTGGGCTCATTGCCGCACCGACGTCCCGCAATTGCGTAACGCGCGCCTTGATGATGTAAGCGACCGGACCAATCGGCTTAACAGCCTCTACCCATACCGCACCGTGATAGCTTGGATCGGGCTTATTTAGCATCGGGAAACTGTCTGCGTGAGCTTCCCAATCAAAATTACCACCGTCTACAATAACGCCACCTATAGAGGTGCCATGCCCACCAATAAATTTAGTGGTTGAGTGCAAAACGACAGCCGCGCCGTGATCGAATGGGCGACAAAGAATTGGTGCCGCTGTATTGTCTATGATTAGCGGGACACCCAGTTCGCGCCCAATGGCAGCAACTTCGGCAATAGGAAAAACCTCCAGTTTAGGGTTCGGTAAAGTTTCCGCAAAGTAACAGCGTGTTTTGTCGTCGGTGGCAGCACGAAATTCTTCAGGGTTAGAAGGGTCGACGAACCGACACTCAATTCCCATTGTGGCAAGTGTGTTCTTGAGCAGATTCCATGTGCCGCCGTAAAGGTCGGTAGAGCTGACAATATTATCGCCTGCATGAGCGATATTTGTAATAGCAATGAACTCTGCGGCTTGGCCGGAACTCAACGCCAACCCAGCGGCGCCGCCCTCGAGGGCGCTAATGCGTTTCTCCAGCACGTCGTTGGTTGGATTCATGATCCGGGTATAAATATTACCAAATTCCTGCAAGCCAAAAAGTTTAGCAGCATGATCCGGGCTATCAAACTGATAGGAGGTTGTCTGATAAATTGGGACAGCAACAGAGTTAGTCGTATCGTCTTTTCGCCACCCAGCGTGAAGTGCAATAGTCTCAGGATGTTTGCTGTCGGTCATCTAATCCTCCACTTTTTTAGAAACTTTAATTGTTGAGCGGCATCATCCATGAAATGCGCGTCAGGCCAAGCTTATTCTTTTGAAAAATTTTTCTGAATATTGTTAGAACGGATGGCTAGATAGATCAATCCAACAGCTCCAGCGGTAAAGAGAATTGACATTACATAAAAACCCATACCGATATTGTTGCCTGCTAAATCGATCGCAAGACCCGCGATAGGAGGCACAATAGTTGCTCCCAAGCGATTACCCGTTGTGCGGAGACCGACGCTGAGGCCAAACTGACTTACGGGTACGCTTCGTGAAAGCAGCATCAAAATGTAAGCCATACCAAGCCCGACACCAGCGCCAAAAACTATAGTACTCAACGTTAATCCTGCGATACCTTCAAAAACTGGCACCATCGCGTTACCAACGGCCGATAACAAGATCATAACTACGACAATCCAATGGGGCGCCAGGTACTTCTTAGCCTGTTCAGTTGGTAGTGCGGTTAGGCCAGCGATCAAATAGGCAAAGCCAGTAATAAATCCGATTATACGACCTTCATAACCGATAGACTCCATATATATCGACATAAAATTCATACGGACCTGAATAAGGCCATTCATGAATAAAGACGCCATGACGACGAAAGCTACCGATGGAATAAGAAATAAACGAAACGCTTCCTTATAGTCGAGAAAGGATGGCCAAAGGTCGCGCATTCTTGGCCGTTCCTTGGGTATGGTCACAGACGCAGGAACAGGCATTAAAGAGACTGATATCCATAGCGCAATATTGCACGCAGCTATAACACCAAACGCTGACCAGGCGCCACCAATTGGTGTTGCCTGGCCAATATCCCACGCCCATCCAGCAAGAGGTGGGGTAAAAAAGTTTGCGAAGTTGGAGACAGAGGTAAATCTCCCCATATGTTTGGGCGAACCCCTAGTTAGCTGCCCGAGCTGGGTTTGGCAGCCGATCCATCCAATAGTATGCATAAAGCCAGTTAACAACTGGAGGATAACGATCAGGATAAGCTGGATTATAATTACAGTGGTTATAAACGGGACTAGTGGATAAATGAGCGTGAGAACTACACTAGCGACTGTGCACCAGATCATAACTCGGCGAACGCCGAGCCTATCCAGAACTGCGCCGCTATGAATAGAGAATATGGCAGCTAGTAAAGATCGAGCACCCGCTGCGATACCAATCATTGTTGCAGACATACCGAGGCTGACCAGGCACCAGAGGGGAACAATTAACTGGACCATCGGAAGGATACCGATGCTGATAAAAGCTGTTGCAGATGCTGTAAATTCGGCTCGGAAGGACAAATTTGGACTATCGGGTGTATACTCTGATTTCACTTTGTGTGGCCTTCGGATGCTCGCAATTTGTCTATAAACGTAGGCGTTTGGTTTGCCTACCATATCCAATATGATTATCCTAATGATTAGGTATTACATGTTCATTTTGACTGGAGATAAGCATCAAATGCCGATAACAGTGACACCAATTTCCGATGCGCTTGGCGCGGCAATAACCGGCGTGGACTTGAGCAAAGAGCTGGACTGCGAGGCGGTCAGAGCCATCAAACAGGCTTGGACTGATAATATTATAATAGTTTTTCCAGGACAGCAGATTACCGACGATGAGCAAGAACGATTTTGTCGATATTTTGGAGAGCTGGAGTTAGTCAGGACCACCACTTCAATCGATCAATCTCATCCTAGTGTCATGATGATCACGAACGTCAAAGACAGCGGCAAGCCAACGGCTTTGGAAGACGGTGAGATGATGTTTCACTATGATCAGTGCTATTATGAAAAGCCGAGTATGGGCTCAAGCTTATATGCCATCGAAGTGCCCGATCAAGGTGGTAATACACTGTTTAGCAACTGTATTAAGGCTTATGAGGCGCTACCAGAAAACTGGAAACAAAGGCTTATAGGGCTTAAAGCACTGAACTATTACGACTATGCCGGAAACGCCACAATGCGTCCAGATCAAGTGAATCCTGACGTGCCTCAGTGGTCCCACCCAGTGCTGCGGGAACATCCCGAAACCGGGAAGACGGCTATTTACGTAAACAGATTAATGAGCATGCTGATTGAGGGTCTACCCCCGAGGGAAAGTGATGAAATATTAAAATATTTATTTGATCACATTGAAAAGCCAGAATTTATTTATGAGCATGTCTGGACGGTTGGTGATCTTATGATGTGGGATAATCGCTGTAGCGTTCACGCCCGAACATATTTTTCGCCAAATAAACGGCGTATGATGCGGAGGGTCACCGTGCGAGACTCTGTGCCGGTAGCTGCAGCTTAAGGGATTATAATGGCGAGACCATTGCCACAGATATTGGCTAAGAAACAGCAGGGGTTGGCTAATACAAGATGGTAGTGTTCTCCATCACGGTCTTTTTACCACGAGCCGTCCAAGATAAATGGCGGGGGCGAATACCAAGGGAGGCGAGATGTTAGTTTATTTATCGCCCTAAGGTTTCCGCAAGCTTTCAAAATGCTAGAATTATGCCGAGCAGTTGACAGGATACACCTTATGGAAACACGAAGAATTGGCGGTGAAGCCGGATTTGACATTACAGTCGTTGGCCTGGGCTGCAATGCCTTTGGCAGGCGTATTGATCAAGAGGCAACGACAAAAGTCATCAACGGCGCACTAGACGCTGGAATAACTTTCTTTGATACAGCCGAGGGTTATGGAAATGGGTTGTCGGAAGAATATATCGGCAATTCCCTGAAGGGACGTCGGGATAAAGTTACCCTTGCCACCAAGGTGGGTTATAACATGCTGCATGTTGATGGTAAGGGGAAGGGATCCCGGGAAAATATCAGAATCGCAATTGACCTTAGCTTAGATAAGCTAAATACCGACTTTATCGATTTGTACCAGATCCATCGTCCTGATCCAACGACACCAATTGAGGAAACGCTGGGAGTATTCAACGATCTCAGGGATGAGGGTAAAATTAGGTTGTTTGGCTGCTCCAATTTTTCTGGCGATCAATTGACAGAAGCAATTGGGGCTGCCGCGAAAGCGGGCTACCAGGGTTTCGTCACAGCTCAGAATAAATGGAATTTATTGCAGAGAGGGATTGAAGAAGGATTAGTATCAGTTTGTAAGAAAAATGAAATTGGTGTTTTGCCTTATTACCCACTAGAGATGGGTTTGCTCACCGGCAAATATATGCGCGGTAAAGAAGCTCCCGAAGGCAGCCGACTTGCGGGTGATGCCCGGCTGGGCAGCGCCAATTATGACCAGCTGGAAGCATTAGAAAATTTTGCTAACTCCCGCGGCTATGACCTTCTCACTTTAGCGATTTCATGGCTTGTTTCTCAAGAGGAAACGGCAAGTGTCATAGCAGGGGCAACCCGTTACGAGCAGATGACTAAGAATGCGGCTGGCGCCTCGTGGAATATGACCGAAGAAGATTTACTAAAAATAGAAGAAATAGTTGGTTTTACGTGATCGGATTGACTTGCGGGAAATTAAGGATGTCAGCACAAAATATAATCCGACTTAAAAAAATCCTTCGACCCCGTGGTATCTTGCATCAATGTAATCAAACTTTTTTCTAAAGCAGCGTTGGGGCAATTAAACTTTGTTCTTTTGGGGTAGGCTGCGTTGCAGACCAAGCCATGCAAGACAGCTGTTTGTCAAATCGTCAATTAATGCTTCACCTGTTTCCTGGCCAGTTATATCTTTCATTGTGTGATGTAGTACGTCATTTGCCCACAGGCTATGCATCAGCTGCAGGGTGAAGTCGATTGCACGCATCGGATCTGTTGCGGTTTGTATCTCATTTTTGCGGGCGAGCATGATGGGACGCAGCCGATCTCTAACACTTCCCCAAGTGCGGGCATAGCGAGCATGGAATTCCGTATCGACGCCGCTTCGTTGTATAAACATCCGGGTCAGTTCACGTCTTTGGCCTGCAAAGAGGAATAGTGCCCGAACACTTTGCCGAACAACCGTTTCCAGAGAAGCATTTTCTGCCCTTACCAAATCCCCAAGGAAATTGATACGTTGGATCAACAAGTCGCATTGTCGGTCGTGGATATAGAGAAATAGGCTCTCCTTATCCTTGAAACGAGCATAGAACCCGCCAACTGAGCAGCGCGCCTTACTGACAATCTGATTGACCGTGGTACCGTCATAACCGCGTTCAGCAAACAGCGCCTCTGCCGCCTCTACAATTCGCGTCAGGGTCTGACGGCTGCGGCTTTGTTGCGGCGCTCGGCCGTAATCTTGATCGAGATCGATAGTCTCCAGCATGTTATCCTTGATTTATTCAGCTGCCACGGCGTCGGGCTCACCTATATGGCGGAGTTTAGGCATCACATCCTCAGCGAAGAGCTGCATGCTCTTTTTGGTGTGTTCATGATCTAAGGTGGCGAATTGCCCCATGATCACGAGGTTACCATAGCCCATTTCGGCTTGGTAAGCTTCGAGCTTTTCGGCGACGGTTGATGGACTGCCACAGATAAACATGCCGTTTTCCATCAGCATCTCGATGCTGAGGAATTGCTCGCGGAACTTCATCTTGTTTTCCATAATCATCTTGTATGAATTAATAGAGGAATACCCTGGCGGCATTCGATATTCCGTAGGCGCTAACACGAACTTGTTAAAGAAATTTTGAATGTGTGGTCGTGCTTCCTCTATAGCCTTCTCATCGGTTTCGGCAACGTAGAGGGGTAAAGCCCAACCTAGTTGGTCTGGTTGACATTTATATCCGTACTCCTGACATTTCTCAGCATAAGC